>JAURXW010000531.1 GCA_030654205.1 Bacteriovorax sp. | reverse complement strand
AATTATGAAGCATGAAGGTACTGAGCTAGATTTTACACATGGACAGAGATTTTACACAGCGATAAGCACTTTAAAGAAAAAAAACGCTCTGTATCCGAAAGGATTTTATAATAATTTATGCACACGCTTACTTGAAGGTTTTTTCTAGAAAATCCTGGCTTCGAATTCTTTAACTAATATTTTTCTTTGGGATTTAATTTTTGGATATTTCTTCTTTGAATATAAAAAATGAAGATGTTTATGCCAACGCTGGTGATTTTCTCTCGTCAATAAGGCCAGGTTTGATTTCTTGTTATCCCATTTTTTCCCGTTAATATGGTGAACTTCTTCATTTGAGTTTAACTTCCTACCGATTAAGGTTTGAACTTTTTCTCGGTGTTCATAAAATCCTTGAGAAGTAAGGATGTATCCAAATTCATTTTTACTTTTAAAAATTTGAATGATGGGATAAATGAAAAAATTGTAGAATTTTGTAATTAACCAAAGAGTTAAAAAAATCAGAAACATAAATATAATAAACTTAAATGCCATAAGATATTTTTGCATCTGTCTTGAAAATTTGCAATTATATGCTTAAGAATATGAAAAATTTAAAATCATGGAATTCTTTACCATCAATTCACAGCGATCTCTTGAAAGCTAAAGAGCTTGTGTACGATAAATGTGCTTATGAATGCAGTTTACCCATCAGGGAAGCAGAAAGTGCTGAATATGCTGCGTTTGATTTTGAGATAAATGGTTTATCAATTAAATTTCGAGCGGCCAGGATAACACCCACTAAAATTGGACAATTTGTAACTTTATGGAAGAGAGAATCTGGTGGCCCCATTAGGCCATTTGATGATTTAGACTTAATTGATTTATTTATAATTAGTGTTCGAAAAGATAATTTCTTTGGGCAATTTATTTTTCCTAAAGCTATTCTTTGTCATCAAGGCATTGTGACGACTCGTAATAAAGAAGGAAAGAGAGCGATGCGAGTTTATCCGTCTTGGGATATAACCGTTAGTAAACAGGCCCAAAAAACTCAAAAGTGGCAATTAGATTATTTTTTGGAAATTCCGGAAGGTGAGCAGATTGATCTTGAGCGGGCCAAGCGGCTTTACTTGGATTTTAAATAATAATTAACCATTTATACAACCATTTTTTTTGCAGTTACCGGGCAAACACATGACTAAGTTTGTAAAGAATGCTTATGATCATTATATATTTACCAAAGAAAATATGATTAAAGTCTATTCACAAGCACCAGGGAATTTAGAAGTAATGCATAAAAAAGGAATGCTAATTGATAATAGTATTTTAATGCTTGGATCAGTTAATTTATCTAACCGAAGTTTTTATAATGATTTGGAAGCCAATTTTACTTTCGTCGATGAAAAAGTCATTCAAAGTTTTACTAAAATGTTTAAGTCGATGATAAGAAATTCATTTCTTGTAAGATTAGATGTAAAAAGTTCTATGGTTGAAAAAGTCTTAATCAAGACTTCACTTATAGATCTTCTTTAGTCATCCAAGATTTCCAGTACTCTTTATTTTCATTTTTCAAGAACCATTCAGTTGCAATTAATGGATTTCTCGTATCAATCATGACTGCATACTCATCAGTATATGTTTTAGCATCACTATTTTTAAAAGCCTTTGGATGTGGCCCGTGGTGAATTCCTTGAGGATGAAAAGTTAGTGCTCCGGCATCAATATTATCACGGGAAAAGAAGTTACCTTGGTGATAAAACAACACCTCATCGTAGTCGATATTGGAATGATAAAATGGAACTTTTAAAACACCATGGGTCGTTGAATCCTCTAGAGGTCTTTCCACAAATGAGCAAATAACAAAATTTTTGCAAACAAAGGTTGTGTGAGCACTTGGAGGCATATGGTAGCGATGACTCATGATTGGGCAAAAATCATATATTGAAAGTTTAAAAGGATAGACTGAGCCTTTCCAGCCACTGACGCAAAGTGGATTGTAGGGATAAGTAACAGTTGTTATTTTACCCAATCGTTTAATTTCTATTTTATATTCTTTTTTGTCTTTCTCGCTTCCCAAAGCCGCTTCAGGAACTTTTAGTGCAGTTTGATCATAAAGTGCATTAGGGCCAAGCATACCGCGATCAGGCTGTTCAAATTCAGAGTTTGATTCGATTTTTAAAATTTTAGTTTCAGTAGCCAGGTATAATTTATATGTTGTTCCGCGAGGAATAATCAAATAGTCCCCTTTGATATATTCCAAATGCCCATAACTTGTTTCAAGTCGGCCAGTACCATCATGGATAAAAAACATTTCATCAAAATCTGCACTTCTATAAAAATGTTTAAAAGATTCAGAAAAATGACCAATGTTAATGATGACATCGGCATTTTGTAAGATAGGAATAAAAATATTTTTATTTAAATTATTATTAAACATTGGAGGTTGGCATTGTGGCTTTAAATCGCCTTCAATATTTGTCCACCCAATAGGAGGCCGTTGATGATAAAGATGAGAGACTCTGCCAAAAAATCCTTTGCGGCCATGCTCTTCTTCAAAATGACCTTCGGGAATTTTAACGTGTGCCTGCTTAGTATGAATGCCTGAAGCTTTAAAATTTTCCATATAATTTTCCTAATAACGTAATTTTTTTTTGCCAACACGATTAATTAATTTACCAATTCCTTCAATCTCTAATTCTAAAATATCACCTGGCTTAATCCATTTATCTAATTCAAGTCCACAACCTGTACCAACAGTACCAGAGCCAAATAAATCGCCGGCCTTGACCCATTCATCTTGAGCAACATGAGAAATCATTTGGGCCCAAGAAAAATGTGAATCTCCTGAAAATCCACGAGACCATTCAACCCCATTAACTTTTGCAGTCATGAGTAGATTGGGTTCATTAGTTTCAAATTCATCAATAGTTGTAATAACTGGGCCTATTATTGAACAAAAATCTTTTCCTTTGGCCGGTCCAAGTCGAATTTGCATTTCTTTTCTTTGAATATCCCTGGCAGAAATATCATTTAAAATAGTAAAACCAAAAATATGCTTATGAGCATCTCGCTCTTTAATATTAAAACCATCCAGCCCAATAACCATTCCCAACTCAAGTTCATAATCAAGAACATCTGTGTAAGAAGGCCAGAGGATTTCCGACTCATGGCCTATAAAACCAGCAGTGGCACCTTTATAATAAGCAGGAATTTCATACCAAGCTTCTGGTATTTTTTCTCCGCGTTTCTTAAATCCTATTTCTACATGTTTTTCATGTGCATAAAAATCGCGATATGTTTCAATTTTATCTAAGGGGGCATCCAGTGATATTTTAGTTGTTGATAAATCAATTAAATATTTAGTTCCATCCTGCATTGAGTGTGCACCGACTTTGTCCAAAAAGATATTTAACCCACAGGCCGTTTGTAAAATCTCTAAAGGGTTCTCTTGTAATGTTAAAAGTTTATGAAGGGAAGGAGGGCAGTGATGGTCAGCGCGTTCTCGTGGATTTGATTTTCCTTCGCGTTCAAAGTCACAAGCATAGGCAAAGTTGGGGTCGAGAATTGTATTATTATTTAATAAAATCCCCAGGCGCTTTACCGCACCTAAATTATGATGGTGTATATATGTTACAACTTTCATATTTTTGGTCTCCCATAACGCTTATTATACTCTGGAAGAATTTCTTCCATCGCACTGAAGTAATGATTCATTTCTCTTTTGGTTCCCAAAGACACACGAACATAATCGGGCATTTCATTGGCCTTCAATTGTCTTATGATTACTCCGTGGTCGAGAAGTTTATCAAACATATAACGACTGGCATCTTCTGATCCAGTTTTAAAGGCAATAAAATTAGCAACGGACTTGATAGGATTAAATTCGTGCTTGGTTAAAAAATCAAATGTTTCAATATAGCGGCGTTGATTATTATTAACAGTTCTTCTTAAATGAGATTTGTCATGAATCGCTCCGGCCGCTCCCATTTGGGCAATAGTACCAGGTTCAAAAGGAAGTTTAACTTTGGAGAGGTTTGCAATTAAGTCTTCATGGCCAAAACCATAACCAATTCGAATCCCAGAAAGACCATAGGCTTTTGAAAAAGTTCTAAGAGTTAATACATTGTCATAGCGGTAATCCATCGAATTTGGATAATCTTCTTTGCCCATTGCAAATTCAAAATAAGCTTCGTCCAAAATTACTAAAACATGAGTCGGAACGTGCGACATAAGATAATCAAATTCTTTTCTAGTTATATAAGTACCAGTTGGATTATTGGGATTACAAATATAAATAACTTTGGTCTTTGCCGTAATATTTTTAGCAAGTGCTTCAACATCAAAGCGGTAATCATGTGTAAGTGGAACAGTCTTTAGATTGGCGCCAACACTGCGAGCGATGATATAAAAACCAATAAAAGTATTGGCACTGGTTAATATTTCATGTCCGGGTTGAACAAAGGCCCGAGCAATATAACCCATTATCCCCTCAGAGCCATTGCCTAAAATAATATTTTCTTTTTTAAGCTTAT
>JAURXW010000530.1 GCA_030654205.1 Bacteriovorax sp. | reverse complement strand
CTTCTTATACAAAAATCGTTCAATCTTTAGTTAATGTTCCTATTTGAAATAATTATGAATCTACTTTTAATTTTCAAAATACACTTATCAGCAACCCTCTACATGGTCGGTGTTATTTGCCTAATCCAAATTATTAATTATCCATTGTTTGCGTTGGTTGGAAAGAAAGATTTTCCCATTTACCATGCTAAACATATTCGAATGACTTCTTTTGTTATCGCTATACCAATGTTGGTAGAAATTATTAGTTTGGGGTTGTTATTATATCTAGACACTTTTTATAGAAATAATTCACTTTTTATAATATCTGCATTATTTCTAGTGATTAATTGGAGTGTAACATTTTTAATCAGCGTTCCTCTGCACGATATTCTCGCTTTAGGTTTTGATCAAAAAGCTTGGCAGAAATTAGTTTCAACAAATTGGATCAGAACTATTTCCTGGATAGCACGAGCTATTCTTTTACTTGAAATTCAAAATCAATTTTAGTTTTTACAGAATTAAGTATCATGCAATGAGCTTTGGTTTTTTCAAGAATAGTGAGTGCGCGAGCCGTTTGTTTTGCCCCCGTTAGAATAATGGTGATTTCAATTCTTTCCATCCAAGGTGCAATCTCTTCGCCCTTATCAACATAGAGGGTAGCGGATCCCAGTATATTTTCATATTGGAGTTTTGATTTTTCCGCAATAACTTTAAAAGTCGCAAGATAACAATTCATCAAGGCCATGGCATAAAGATCTTCAGGTGAATATGTCCCACCTGGGCCATCAAATTCTGGGGGAATTGCCATTGAGATAGGAGCGCATTCTTTACCAATTAAATGGTTAACCCATATTTCAGAAACTCCGGATGCACCTGCGGATTCAACTGAAAAGGTTTTAGGAAATGCGCTCACTATATACCCAACTTGTTTTAATTTAAAATACGGAATTAACTAATTTATTAACATTGAATCCTAAAGATTTAGCATAGTCTTTATATTCACTAAAAATTTCTGGAGCAATACTTGGAGTGCGAGACATAATCCAAAGTGACTTGCGATCTGTCGACCCGATTAAAACAGTGTCATATCCTTCGCTAAGTTTAATGATGACGTATTCACCTTTAACTCTAAAAAGACGTGTGAAAAAATTATTAAAAGTTACAACTAATCGAGCGTTTGTTTTAGAATCGACGACTACGGCCTTTCCTGTAATATCTGTGGTTGCTCCATTAGCTTTGTAACAAGTGTTTAAAACTGAAATTGAATTAGCAGATAAAATTCCGTACTCTGCAGTTTGGGCCAAGCATTTTCTTGTGAAAATTTGAGGTAAGGCCGAAACGGCATACCATTTTCCAATATAACGACCAATATCTACATTCGTTGCCGTTGGAAGAACATCACCAGCAAAAACAGTTGAAGAAATTAAAGCTAATAAAGCGACTAATAAATTTTTCATATAAACCTCCCTAGTTGACTTGAGTATATTCAAGGGCCAGGAAGCTAGCAACTAGACAGAGCTTATAAATGAATATTTTACTTTGATTTATGGGTAAAAGTTCCATCCCAACCTGCCGGGGGAGGTGTGTCAATGAAATCTAAACAAACATGCAGCATTCGATCAAAGGTTTTATCTTCTGGATAGCTTTCATGCAATTTTTTAAGTATTTTAGAGGCTTCGTCAAAATTTTGAATTAAATAATTATTAAAAGCTAGTTCGTAAAGTTCGAGTGCTTTTTTGTCGTTATATAGATGATGACCAGGATGCAGGACTTCAAAAATAGTAAGTGCTTTCTCTTTTCCTTTTACCCGGACTTTATCGAGTGTTCTAAAAGTAAATTCTTTTGCAAGCTCAGATGGAAGGGCATTTTTGGTATATTCCGAAATATTTAATTGAACACCATAAAATTTACAAAGTGATTCAAGGCGAGCACCAAGATTCATATTATCACCGAGAGCTGTATATGAAAAAATTTGATTTGATCCCATATTACCCACAGAACATTCGCCAGTGTTTAATCCAATTCCGTGTTTAAAAATGGGAAATCCATCACGTTTAAATTCTTCATTAATGGCCGGAAGGCGCTCGATCATTTCAATGGCCCCTTTGATTGCCCAATAGGGATGATTTTCAAGCTCTACTGGAGCTCCCCAATAGGCCACCATCGCGTCTCCAATATACTTATCAAGTGTCCCTTTGTGTTCAAATAGGGTATCCGTCATCATCGTCATATATTTATTTAAACAAAGAGTCAGTTGTTCCGGAGTTAATTTTTCAGAAATAGAAGTGAAGTCGCGGACATCAGAAAAGAAAACAGTGATATTTTTCTTCTCACCACCAAGGCGTACTTTTTCAGGATTTTTTAATAAATCATTAACAATTGAGGGGGCAAGATAGCGGGAAAATGTTCCTTTGATTTTATTTTTTTCTTTATTAGATTGATAAAAATGTAAAAAAGTAGACCAAGAATAACAAAGGACAACTGAAAAAAGACAAAAGAACAATCGAAGATTATAACCCCTAGGTATAAAATAATAGGTGTCTAAGAAAAGAAAGCCTACGATAATACTATTAACCACAAGAAAATCTAAAATGGCGTGTCCCACAAACATGGTGGCAATTATAATTACAGAGCCTAATGCCAGTAGGATCCATGAATATTTAGTTGATTCATTTTCTGAAACAAAGTATTTTCCTTCCAAGAGCATATGTACCATGTTCATATGAAAAACCACTCCAGGAAGAGCGGAATCAACAGGTGTGTTTCTTAAGTCATGGGCCCCGAAAGCAGTTGAGGCAATAAAAACTATATTATCTTTAAAAATTTGGGTCATTTTAAGATCACCGTCTTTGGCATTTAAAATATCAAAGATTGACACGATTGGAAAATGATCAAGGCCTCCAAGCCAACGGATTTTTGTTTCGCCATTATAGTTTAGATAAGTAGTCCCGGTTTTTGATTTTAACAATCCGTTTACAGAAGAGGGTATTTCAACTGTTGGTTTATCACCGGTATAAAATTGATAGGCCTGGAGTGCAAATGAAGGATAGTAAATTGAATCTATATTTGTGACCAACGGATAATGGCGAAAAACTCCATCAGAGTCGGCTTCAGCTTCAATATGAGAAATTCCCACATCGGAGTTTGCCAAAAGAGGAATAGGATAAACTTTTCGACCAACAAGGTTTGGTTGAAGGTTTGCTCCTTGAGCTTGTTTGGTATCGAGCATAAAATTTAAAAGCTGATCTGGAGCTTCTTTGAAATAATTTTCTTCATCAATTTTATCTGAGTCTTTTATATCAACTGAATAGGGGAGAATGATTTTGTGTCCGGGAATCGCTTGAAATTTTTTAATACTATTGGCCAATATAATATCGGGTGACTCAGCATTGCACGCCACTTCTGGCTCAGAATAAAAAACATCGAAGGCCAAGATCTTTGCTCCAAAACTACCTAATTTATCTATGAGCTGCGCGTGTTTCGTGCGCGTCCAAGGCCATCGGCCAATTTTATTTAACGAATGATCATCAATAGCAGCTAAAACCATTCGGTTGTCTTTTTTCTTTTTATCAATTGTAAATTTCATTCGAAGATCAAAAAAACGATCTTCGAAAAAAGAAGCGTAAGTTAAAATAAAAGGCTTGTCAGCAGATGAACTTAAATCGCGCTCGCTGGTAGAGAGCAAAATACTTATGGCCGAAAAAACAATGATAAAACAAATTCCAAGATATTGAAAAATTCTAAATAGCATTGAGCTGACTCCAAATTTTAGAAACTATAACGAAATTCTGAAGTGATTACATGTTTGTTATAATCATAGCTGCTGAGTTTCGATTTGTTGCTGCTATAGTCATAGTTAAGTGTGATTTTCATATTATCGTTTAGTGCTTTAGAAAGATCTATCGAAGGATTAAAAGTGAATTCTGTCCCTCTGGTTGTCATTTGTGCTTCAGTGTCAGTGATGGTCGCAGATACTGCTAGACCCAGTGTGTATTTTGGAAAAATGTCAGGAATTAAGTAATCAACACGAGCGAGATAGGTATTGGTATTATTTGTCGTATTATTGTAGTTATTAATAAAGTCAGCTTCTATTAAGGCAATGATTAAGCTCTGCCCAACAGATACAGTTTGGTCTCCACTTAAAATTAGCGTATGACTACTTAGTGTTTCAGTTTTAGCTGCAAAATCTTTGTATTTGAATTTGAAAGTTGTATCTCCCGCATTGAAGTAACTAAATGCCTCTCCAACTCCAAAGGTTGTGGTGTTAGCGTAAGCTTCGCGCTGATGTTTTTGGTTCCAGTCTTTTTTTGTATTACTTAATTCTATGTCAAAGAGAAAGCTTGCTGGCTTTGCATTAATGAGATGTTCATATTTATTTTTCAGGTTTAGATTGATAGAAAGGGCATCATTTTGATAAACATCGGCGCTATCTTGGTTGCTATGCTTAATAAAATTAACTCTAGCTTCAGGAGACATAATAAATTTTTTCTTGAGTAAAAAGTCATATTTAGCATAGGCTTCAGATTCATAAATAAAAGATTCTTGTTTTGATTGTTGAATATTATTTATTTCATTAGTCAGTGAGATGTTGTCATCAAATTTTATTTTTTGAGTCAGGTAACCGCTGTATCTTTTGGCCGAAATTCTTCTACCATTGATTAATAAGTTTGGATCAAGATTAAATTCTTTTTGAATTTCATTGAGGCGCTGATCTATCTCAAATGAGAGCTGAGTTCCTTTGTCTGTATTAGAAGCTTCCTTCATCATTGGAATAATGTATTTTGCAACACTTTTTTCTTGCTCTTCTTTTCCTTTGATTTTATCTCTCATAATTAAGAGTAATGTTTCTGCTAACTGAAATCGTGCGACTTGTTTTAGCTTAACATCAGAATCTTTGTTTTTTATGATTTCGGTATAGCCATCTTTGGCTTCAATATACTCTTCTAAAATTTGAGAGATGTGGGCCACGTAATAAGTAGAAGCGGGAACATTAAATTTGTTATGGATAGACTCTTTAAAAGCATTGCGAGCGGCCTTTAACTCATTGGCCGCATAGAGGGCCTGGCCATATTCATATTGAAGATCCAGACTAGTATTTTTTTCTTTTATTGCTTTTTCAAAACTCTTTATTGCTTTGTCGTATTCTTGAAGTTTGGCATGGCAAATACCTTCGAAATAAAAACTTTGTCCATTCGGGAAATCTTTTGAATCACTTTTTTCTAAAATGCTTAAGGCCTTTGTGTATTGAGCACTTTTAAAAAATTGATTGAATTCAGTTAATGATATTGATTGAGCATTAAGATTGAAACTTATGGCCAACAAAAGAGGTGCTGCTAACAATAGACGTGGCTTTCGCATTTTTTCCATCCATAGAAAAAAAAGGCGCATTTCTAAAAATGCGCCTCATTTTGAATTTACTTATATCAATTATTATAATTGATATTTAATTACTGTGGAATGAAATTAAAATTTGTTTTTGCTGTCGGGCGATTTGTCCCTTGGTCTGCAGCATCTTTTCTGAGTGTTTCAGTCGTAGATATTCTTTCCGCTGCTACGGCCCTTTGGGCATCAGTCATTCCTGATGGTGGAGGTGGTGGAGCTGGAGCAAATCTTTCTGTAAAGGCCGCCATATCTGGACGGGCATCATAAATTTTTGGTACATCCATTTTTGGAGCTGGACCTGTTGGAGCTGAGGCCGCGTCGGTACTGGCCGGAGCTCTTTCATCTTTTGGTGCATCGGTTTTTTGGTCGGGTGATTTGTCTTGTTTTTTATCATCTTGCTTATTTATCACTTGGCTTTTGGCGTAAGCGGAAGGATCAACTAAAATAAATTTTCCATCAGCTCCAAGTTTTAATCCTTCGGGAGCTTTGTATTCTCCTGTGGATTTATCAACTTTTCCATAATTTTCTGGTACGACATATGTTTTAGAGTTTGGATCAAAAACAGCATTGGCCGGAGGTGGAATAATATTAACTGTATTTAAATCAATAATAGATCCGGCCGGAAGTTTATATTCTCCGGTTTTAGCATTAAAAAAACCGTTGGGATTGCTTTTGGCGTTTATTTTTTCAGCCGAAACTACAGATTGAGTGCTTGAGAAAATTGCACTATCAACTCCTGGAGGAAGTGGATTTCGATATTGTTTTTTATCGGAATCAGTTGATTCTTTAAGTCCAGTTTCGTTATTTTGAAGGGCCTCTATTTGTTTGGTTCCTAAAAGAGTAGGGGCCATAGCTCGTTCGGCTACGTTTAAATTAACCGCTGAAATTTGTCCATGCTCAACCAGTACCGCTTTTTCACTTGAGACAACTCTTTCTAATTTTCCTTGATCCAGGCGATCTTCGCGTTGTCCCTTTTCAATATGGGCCATCGCTACTTTTCCTTCGTAAGTTATTAGAGAAGTGTTTTGGTTTTCAGCATTATAGTTTACTTGAAAATCAGTACCACGAATTCCCATGGCAGCTGTTTTGGTTTTTATATAAAGCTTACTTTTGCTTTTATCGTCCATTTCCATATAGTCTTTTGTAACTTGAGAGCGAATTTGTCCTTTAACAAGAGTTACGATACCCGCTTCATTTTTTGGAAAAGCATTAATGACCATCTGACTATTTGGACCTAAGTTCATTAGAGATTTATCGATAAAAATTAATTTTACAAAACTTTTTTCTGACGTCTGGAGAGTCGCACCTTCGGGGATAGACTGATCAACCACAACGTCTTGAATTGAACCGTTGAGAAGTCTTGCCTTTACCTGGCCTTTCATTATGACAACTTTTGCAACCCCACCTTCGTCGGCAAAAAGCGCATACGAAAAACTTAGAGTCAAAATAGTGGTCGCCAGTAAATGGGGTAGCTTCATAAAAATCCTTACTTATTAGATACTTTAAGGGATTAGCCTAAATAGCTCTTCGTTAATTATAGAGCACTTCTTTAGGGGAGATTTGAAAGAAATTAAGTACTGGATTATTGGATGGGATAATTTGGGGATTAGATTGAAGTGACCAGTATTTGTGCTTGTTTTGGCAAGAGCAGATCTTATCAAAGGACAAAATCGTGAGTTTGCAATTCAAACAATGAATAGAGAAACTAGAGCGGATACGATAGCTCATTTTAAAGTTCCAACAGAAAAATATTTTGTAATGGGGGATAATCGTGACTTTTCAGCTGACTCCCTTTATTGGGGATTTGTACCTAACGAAAATATCAAAGGAAAAGCTTTGGTTGTGTGGATGTCTCTAACACTGCCTTTTTCAGAATTAGGTTTGAGTTTTACTCCATCAAGAATTGGAAAAGTAATTTTATAATATTTCGATATTTATTTGAAATACTATCCTGAACGAACAAGGGCCAGGGTTTTAAACCTGGCCTCTGATTTTGTATGAAGTCTTTAATTTGAAAGTTGTCTATCGTTTAGCTGAGTACTGGTTTAGACTCTTAATTGAATTCTGCCTGGTCGCCCACTAATCCTTCGATCGCTTTACGGTGCTCAGGCTTTGATTGCTTTGAGGCAATACTTAATAGCATTTCAATGGTGCTTGGACCATAGTTAGGGGCTTTCAATAGGCGTGGTATTACGTTTTGTACAATGTCTTCGAACTCATCTGCTTCGAGGTCCTTGTACACAACAATAAGCATTCCAGATAAGTTGTTATCATTCTCAACCGAAGAAAATAACAGTTCAAGCGCGTGCATACGCTCTGGGAGATTGCCTAACGTTTTCGGCATAATGACTGAACTTAAAGCAGAATAAAAATCATACCTCTTCTTTGCAAAGACAATATTAAACTGCGGGGCTAGTTTCACAAAAAGTTTTCGAGCACTCACAGTATCGAGGGCAATCCTCTGCCAGTTTCCAAGTGTTATGGCTGCGATATCCGCAGCTGCCTCTGGATGTTTTTGATAAAATTGAGCTACAAGTTCTGCCGAGACCGAGGCGCTAATAGTTGGAGTATTAAGCATAGAAGATAAAATCTGAGTCCATCCCGAACGAATAGAATCGAAACGTCCTTGCAAATCAACATTATTACTTAAGAAAAGTCCTTGGTAGGTAAGAAAAACATCACTAGAAGGCTCAATAAGATGTTGTAAAATATCGACAAGTCTTAAAAGGGTATTCTCATAACCGATGGCAAGTGCGTCTATTGCTAGCGTTTCAAAGGGCCTGTCTTTTTTAAGTTCAAGTCCACTTAAATCACCGAAATCTTCGATGTTGAGGTACTTGCATTTAATACCAGATGCACGAAGCGATATATTCGAGGAAGAATTTTTAGAGCTTGAGATGTTTTTCAAATCAATATTAACTTTACCATCGATGTCGGGATTCGTGATAAGAATATTTTCCCCATATCCAATGCTTTCACGCATCACTCTCACTCCAGGAGCATAAGAAAAACCATGGTGACCATACCTTCCATATTCCTCTCCATCTATATTGAGATTGACACTGTCTTGAGACGGGAACGACTCAAGGACATTGAAGCTGACGGCAATTGAAAAGGATTTTCCCTCATCCGTTTTTCCAGCACATTCGAATCCTTTAGTTGCATGCGAGTTAGCAATTACATCGGCGGAAACTAATAAATTTATAAATAGTAAACTCAAAATTGCGATAAGTTTTTTCATATAGGTCCCTTTTTTGTGCACAATAGTTTATGAGCATTTTTATATTTTCAATACTTATTAAGGATTTTGAATTGTAAAATCCGTGTTATAAAAGGTAAACTGTTCTAAGCGATCGCTGTAGATTGTTGAATTTGTTTTATTGTTAAAAATTTCAATATCAACATAATTATTAAAACTATATGCCGTAAAGAAACATTTAGTTCCTAACTCTATAATTCTGCCTATTGAATCTGTTTTTTCAAACTCATAGCCTCTCATTTTACCATCATCAATATATATTTCAGCTAAAAAACTTAGTTCACTCGAATCAATTCCTGCTTCAACTTTATATACTTGCAATAATTTTAAGACAGAACCTTTTGAAAACATTCCGTTTTCATTTTTGCGATTCTCTTGTTGAGAAATCAAAGTTATTTTCGTAATTTGGGTTAGTCTATTTTCTAGATATATTTTTCTAATGGCCATTTCTGGAATTAAATTTACACTTTTTCTATACTTAGAAACTCTATTGCTATCAACTCTTGGCATTTCAAGCGAACACAAGTTAAGTGCCTTTTCTGTTTCAACTAATTTTAACTGTAAGTTTGAATCAAGCTTTACTAGAGTTTTCACCGCAAGCTTCAGAACATTTTTTGACTCTAGATAATCTGTAATTTGTGTAGAAATTTCATAATCAGAAGCTGCTCCCTTGTTTTTTTCAACATTAACGAGCCCTGCATACTCATGGTGAATTAATTCATATTGTTTTGACTCAGATGTATTTTCAAATCGAGAAATGTTACATAATATGTGAGGGAGAGAGTCAATTTTTGAATAAAAGCCTCTGCATGTTTTAGGCGCACCCTTCACATTTACCTGCAGCTCTTTATTTGCTTCATTATCTTTTACGACAAAGCCGACTACAACATTTTTTGGTTGTAAAATGTCAGTCATTCTCTTTACATAATCATCGTAAGAAATGCTGTTAAGTTCTAATTCCTTAGCTCCACCATTTTTAATCCATTTCAAGATATCAGATCTAATCTCATTAACTCGCGTTTCAGATGCATCACCACCGCCACCACTATTAGTTCCTTTGGAAGCCGCATAGGCGGAACATGTCCACGTCATACCAAGGGCACAGATTAAAGTTATAAGATTTGTTTTTTTGTTCTTGATATTCATTTTTATTCCCTATTGTTTAGTAAGTTATTTTGATTAAAAGCTATCCTTATTTTTTCTTATTTTCTCAGTTCTTCATGCTTTATCTTAATTGCTAAATACATGCCATATTTTCAAATTCTTTAATAAATTCATCCGTTTTCCGTGCTAAATCAGCGAACTCAATTTTAATCGTATTTCACGCAAATTTTGTTCAAGCGTCTCAAGATCTTCGAGATGATTTTTCCATTTTGGTCCTTCACCAGTTATCAATTCGCTGACTGAAATACCTAACACCTGACTAATTTTTTGACAGGGTGGAAGCTTTAAGCCACGTCCATATTCCCATTCGCGGTAAGTGCTTTCTGGAATATCTATCAATCTCGACATGGCCTTTGCCGTGAGATTACGCTCTTTGCGAAGGCGCTCAAGACGTTGTCCTAGTGATTCTTTAATTGTTTCCATTTTGATATCTCCTGCCTGCTTCCCGTTAGCTTCTTGAAGAGCAACTTAACTCATTGGGTAATAATTAATACTTAAATAAAATAAATAATCATGATATAATTTTAGTGTTAGTAAAAAATGTCATACATCTACTTGATTTATTATGAAAACAGCTTTTGATTATAAAGATTACAAGTATTACTTAGAGTCCGTAGAACAGTCTAGAAAGTCTTATGAGCGAGGCTTTAGGTCGAAGCTTGCTGAGGCTTTAGGATGTCAAAGTGGGTACATTTCACATGTTTTAAATGGCGAGGCTCACTTCAGTCTCGAGCAAGCATTTGGGGTCGCAAAGTTTTTAAATTTAAAATTGCGAGAAAGAAAATATTTTTTACTGTTGGTAGAACTTGCTCGTGCTGGAACTAATGAATTACGAGGACATTTCAATGAAGAATTAAAAATTCTTCTCGATCAACATCACAACATCAAAGAACGAGTCGGTGATTCAAAAATACTTTCTGAAGCAGAGCAATCGACTTATTACAGCTCATGGCACTACTTGGCCGTACATGTTCTAAGTAGTTTGCCTGAATACAGCGATGCCAAATCTATTTCTCATGCGCTTAAAATTCCTGAAGAAGTAGTAGGAAAAGTACTTTTGTTTTTAATTCAGGCGAATATTCTCAAGGATGAAAAGAGAATACTCTCTCCGGGGCTCACCCAAGTGCATTTAAATCGCGAGTCTCCACTTATCCATCAACACCATACTAATTGGCGAATAGCTGCAATTCAATCGCTCATGAATGACAATCGAAATGATATTCATTATTCGACAGTTTCAACTTTATCCAAAATCGACGCTGAAAAACTGAGATCTGAAATGTTGCAATTGATTGAACGTTATGTTGACACTGTGAAACCGTCTAAAGAGGAAGTTATGTATGGGTTTAATATTGATTTTTATAATTTAATTAAAACGTAAAAGATGACAAGGGCCGTCCTTAAAGTTTGAGTATACAAATCATTTTAAATCATATGTTTGATTTGCAAGAAGCACTAATAAGATAGACACTGAGAACTACCTCTACTATTTATAGACTCACAAGAATTCCTTTTAAAACAACATCCAAGAAGTATTGTAACCAATCAAATTTAAAAATCTAAATATTTCAAGAAAGATTCCGATCTTTGGGAAAGATAGTAAAAGGAGCAAGTATGTCACTTGATGGAAATCAAATTCAATTACAGCTTAATGAGATTAAAAAGAAAACTCACACTCTGATTGTAATCAGTTTTTTGACAGCTTTCCTCTATTGGAATCTTGTTAGGTCTAATCTTATAGGAAATGAAATTCAGCATGGGGTTGGTTGGCCAATGTTCATCTGCCCTTTTTTGTTGTTTTTGCTTTATCGACTTGCAGATCAAAAGTTTTCTTTTACAAGATACATCGCCTTTGCAATTGCGATCTGTTTCGGAGTTTTATTAGGAAGCCTTTCCGGCGTATTTGAACAACGAATGAATGGAATAATTATTCAATCAGTGACGATTACTTTTAGTTCTGCTTTAGCAATTATTTTCTTGTATAAAAATAAATTTATCAAAGTGAATGACAAATTTGATGAATTTTTTGTTTTTGTTGTATGCGTACTATCACTCTCGTTGTTAATCGATTTTGTAATGAGTTTTATCGATTTAAATTGGCATTCACTTTACAAAGGTAATTCCACATCAGGAATTGTTCTAAATTGCATACTTCTATTATTGGGCTATCTTGTTTACATTATTGAATTAAGCATAGTTGATGAAAAATTAAATTCTGAAATGGTCTCAAAGGAGCAATTATGGTTTTACTCCATTGAGCTTTTGATAGACATTGCATGGATTTATTTTGTCGTTTTCTTTTTATTAGGAAGATTAAGAGGTAGAAAAAAATAATTAGTCCATTTTTTATCTTTGGCTGACATCACCACAGGACTTTGACCGATAAGTTACCAAAACAACTTTGCCCTAATCGGTCAATGCTACAATTTTTTGATCCTGTTCAATTTTGATTAACTTAATCGGCCATTCACCAAAAATGCTTCTCATTTTTCGTCATTATAACGGCTGTATTTTGAAGAACCAAGCTTGAAGATCGAATTTTAAGATCTTAGCTTAAACCGGTTATCCACTAGAGAACGAATCAAGCGATATTTTGGGAACTATATTTCAAAACAACAGGCCGGAGAAATCCAGCTTTTTAGCGCCTTCTGATTCGAATGACAAGCAATTCATGTAATTTCGGGCGAGTCGCAGGTATTACCTTTATGATCAATAAAATTTTAGATTCTTTAAACTCCAATTGACACTGATAATGCGATTAATATATAAGCACCTCATGAGTGATATAGTTTTAAAAACATTTAAAGATTTATTAGTTTTTACAACTATTTGTATCATGTTATTTTTTGGTACTCATTTTGATATCCATGCTATTGCAACATTCCTAATTTATACTATTTTTTCACCAATTCTTAATGTTTGCTTAGTCCAATTTGTTAAAAGATTTTCTTTTTCTTATTTAAAATTCACAGACTCGTTTATCAGAGTTCTTTTTCTTCAACGTATAGATCCGCTAATTAATTAAACCATCATTGCCAATTTTTTTGCTTTGCAACCTTTAATTTTTTAATGGAGCTTTCTATGATGATTTTTAAACAATTTATTCTTAAGACTATGATTCGCCTGTTTGGTGCTAAGGGATTTAGTAAAATGTATTTAGCTACTTCCAAAAGTAAGACATATTCGATTTTTTGCGAAAAAGTGTATGGCCGAGACTTATGCCAAGCCAATATGTTTGATGAGGAGCAATTGCAAAAATTACTTACCAGCTTAAACTTAAACTCATCTCATAATCTCTTAGATATAGGCTGTGGTATTGGTAAAATTGGTGAATTTATTAGTGATTCAACTGGAGCCAGTTTTACGGGAGTTGACTTTGCTTATGGTGCAATTGGCGACGCACAAGTTCGAACAGAATCAAAAAAAGAAAAAGTTAGTTTTTTAGTAGGGAATCTAAATAATTTAAAGGATGTCATTTTTGAACAATATGATGCCATTGTTTTAATCGACTCTCTTTACTTTGTAAGCGATATGCCTAAATGCATTGAATCGATGAAAAGCTTTTTAAAACCAAATGGGAAATTGATTGTTTTTTATAGCTCAACGAAAAAACCTTCAGATAATAGCTTTGATTTATTGCCACAAAATAAACCTGTTGGCATTGCTCTTACCCAATCGGGTTTTGCATATGAGACTTATGATTTTACTGTAAATGAAAAAAAGATTTGGGAAAAAAGTTTCCATGTGGCCCAAGAATTAAAAGCTAGTTTTATAGAGGAAGGAAATAGTGAAATTTATAAAAGCAGAATAGCGGAAGCTAAAAGAAATTTAAAGGTTCACGAAAAAGAATTAATTTTAAGAAATCTTTATGTGGCAACTCTTCAATAAATGGGCTCAGTCTAAAGCTCTACTAATCGATACGAAAGTTGTTATCAAAGACAAAGACTTAATAAAAATGGCTCCTATCGGAGCCATTTTGTATTTTGAATATGAGTTAAAGTTTTATTTAGAAATTTCATAACCTTTAACTAGTTTATCTTCAGATTCAGAATGTGAAACTGAATTAGCATATTGCAAAGAAGTTATTTTTAATTTATTTCCTACGCTGCCTAATAGTAATGAACCAGCTTCAAAATCATTTTTAGAATATTCAATTGTTGAACCATTTTTTAAAATGAGTGAGACCATTTTATATTCTCCATGCGCACTTCCTAAATCAACATTTACAGACTTA
>JAURXW010000525.1 GCA_030654205.1 Bacteriovorax sp. | reverse complement strand
GTGACGACAAGAATATTCTCAATCAAAATATTGACAAAATACTTTCCCAACTTCAAGACCAAACAATTGCTGGCGTAACATTAAGCAAAGAAGATAATTATTTATTAAGTAAACTGCTTGTTCATTCTCAAGACAGAGTTTTTACATTAAATAAGTATAATTCAAAAAAATTAACCAACAAAACGAGAACTCCTTATCTTGAGCAATTAAATAAAGAACCTCTTAATAAAATGATTAATGCCCTTCGCGAAATATCTGCTGATCCTGAAACAATAGTTAACGTTGAATCAAAAGAAGCCATCAATTCTAGAGTAACTGATTCAATAAATAAAATGAAAGAATTAATTAATAATAATGGATGTAGAACTTACTTGAGGGCCAATCCAAACTTTTTAGGAGAGCCAGTCCAAACTTGTAATTACAAATATTTTATTGATTCATTATCAGTGCCAGATGCTCAATTTAATCAAATTGCTTCGATTCTTCATTTTATTAATGCCAATCAATATATTGAAAAAAATCACAATTATGGGCGCACAAACCTTGGTTGGATTCAAAAACAATTTGCAGGATCGACTACAACAAGTTGCAAATTCAATTCTGCAGACAATAGTATCTCAATTCAAAACCCGCCTTTCACAACTGGAGCAAATAAGAAAGTAGATTTTAATAAATTTTCTTGTACCACAAGCGATTCTAAACAATTAAAAAGCAAACGCTGTTTTGAATATTTAGATTTCAAAACCGATAATTCAGGCTTTACTGTTTCTCCAAAAAATAAACTTCCCAAGGGAATTAAAATTGCTTCTTTTACTGTCGATGGTTCAGATCAAATAGATAATAGTTGCAAAAAGGTATTATTAACGAGTGCTCCTCCAGAACAAGCACCACCAATAATCCCTTCACCTCCAACTATTCCCCCAGCTAGTCCATCAATACCAGCAGTGGAGACTTCTATTTCAACTCCTTCTACGACATGTAAAGACAGAGAGGCCTGTGAAGAAAGAAAAACGAATAACGGCCAAATCAAATGGTACGAGGAATTGCATGCATGTTATATTTTGACTGATGAAGCAGACAAATTATTTCTGTGTTCAGCTTCAGGGATAGAAACCAAATTAGCAGAAACTGCTGATAGCTGTTCCAAAAAAGAGCCACCTTTAAAATTTGATGAAACTAAAAAATTATGTATCCCTGCCGAAGTTGTAGAAACCGCTGATACTTGCTCAAAAAAAGAGCCACCTTTAAAATTCGATGAAACTAAAAAGATTTGTATTACCAAGCCCAAAGATGAAAAATGTGTTTTTGATCCAGATGGAGCTGATCTAAGTCCAAGTCAAAAGAAAAAATGCCTGGCCCAATTATCAGCTAAACCAGAAGAAGACGATGATGCTCCAGACACAAAACACGAGATTCCTCTAAAAAATACTCCGCTCCCAGCTCGCTTCGTTCCGACTCAAGTTCCAACTGAACAGCAAGGAGCTTTACGCGGAATGAATTAAATAAATTTAAAAAACATAACTCGTATCACTCGAACCTAAAATAGTAATTCTTTCATCACCAATTTCTTTAATCTCTGCAAAGAGTTGGTGCTGAAAATTAGGTTTTAAGTGTCCTAGAAAAATTGGAACATTTTTTGGCATTTTTTTTATTTCTTCTTTCATCGAAGCTGGCGTGTGATGTTGGCTATCGGTTGCGACTTTTGAAAGTGCATTTGGGAAACTAACTTCCGAAAAAATGGCCTTTAAATTTTTAAGTTCATTGGCATATTCCCAAATTTTGCTAGTAGGCCCAGTGTCTTGTGTGAAAACCACCGTAGAATTTTTTCTTTCAACAATAAATCCGAGTGCACCAACTTGATGATTTACTGGTATCGGCAGAATTCGATAATCACCTAATTCAATCCATGTTTCTGGTTTAATATCATGAAAGCGTAAAGTTGGATTTTCTTTGGATGGCAATAAACTAAAATCAGGCCAAATAATATCGTTTAATAAATGTTTTTTAATTGCATCTTTTATTGGAGCATTCGCATAAATCTCGAACGGCTTACCTTTCATTCCAAAACAATTATCTGCTAAAAAGGCCAGATCAGAAATATGATCAAGATGAGCATGTGAAATTAGAATATGATCAATATTGGCTTGCTCTTCAATTTGAATACCAGAAGCAACTGAACCCGCATCAATTAAAAGTTTTCCATCTATTAGATACGATGTTGCCTTAAAGCCTGGAGAAACTCCACCGTGTCCACCAATAATTCGAACGAGCATAACTCTATCCTGTTTTATTTTTTATTTATCTTAAATATATTTTCGGGGAGTAGGTCTTGAAACTTAAAAGAAAAATCTATTATTCTTTATCCGATCGCGATAGTTGGTCATAGATCTTTTTAGTGTCTTCGCCCAACAGCTTAGCAAAAATTTTTGCTAATTTCTTTGTCCCTCCTTTAACATCCAAATAATCTCTAACCAATTCTGTAATTTCACTATTTATCACAGGTGAATGTTTCAAATTTTCCACATGGAAAAGGGCCACAAATTCTCCTTTATCAACAATCTGCTCTCTCTTTTCCTGATAATTATTTTGATTAATCCTATAAATCGACTCAAATGTTTTAGTCAGCTCTCTGGTGATAACCAATTCCCCGAGAGGTAAGGCCCCAAAAAAAGAATCAATTGTTTCATAGATGCGGTGAGGAGATTCAAAAAATATATGAGTGCCCGGAATCAAGGCAAGTTCTAAAAAAAAATCTTTCCGCTCATTTTTAGAACGGCTTATAAAACCCCAAAAATGAAATGGCTGTGGCGGCAAACCACTTAGCTCAAGCGCAGTCACTACTGACGTTACCCCTGGAATGGTTTTAATATCAATTCCCTCTTCACGCATTTTTTTTAAAAGTGGAAATGCGGGATCAGAAATCATTGGGCTGCCGGCATCAGATACTAAATAAACAGTGGTCCCATTTTTAATTTTTTCCGTAATAATTTTTATTTTGCCTTCACTGTGCTCGTGAAAAGAATCAATATGCTTTCCATTGATTTCTATCTCTAGGGCCCCTAATAGATTTTTAAAAACCCTAGTATCTTCAGCATAAAAATACTCACCACTTTTAAGTGCTTCTACTGCTCTAAAAGTAATATCTTTAATATTTCCAATCGGTAACGTAATCAAAGTTAAAGATGACAAAAATGCTCTCCTAAAGTCTAGGCAAATTCGGTACTGCTTCTGCAAAATAGATTCGGTGCTACAATCATTTTAGCACATTTCACCTTTAAAAAGGAACGATCAAATGGCAATGAAGGCCCAAATTAGAACAGACTCTCAAGGTAATATTACAGTTCACATGAATGGGGGCCTTGATTATGAAAATTCACTTCCCCTAAGACTCGAATTATTAGATTTGAGCCAACAAAATCCAGCTTCGACTATCACTATTGATATGCACTCGCTTGATTTCGTCGGATCTTCTGGAATTGGAATATTTGTAGAAACTCTCCAAATCTTAAATAAGAATAAGTCTCAAATTAAACTCTCAAACGTAAAAACAGAGTTTATGAAAGTTTTTAAACTTTATAATTTTGATGCATTTAAATTAATTGAAGCAGATTTCGACAGTGATGAAACGGAAAATTTAAATCAAAAATATGGAAATAGAAAAAATACTTTCCAAAACTAAAATTGATAATTTAAAAAATTAACAAATATCAAAGGATCCTTTTTAGGGTCCTTTTTAGTTTCAGCACTTGCCAACGTATACTCACTTATTGAGACAGCACCATTAGAAGACTGACTGTCTTCATATGGACTTCGGCTATCAGGATAATAATCTTCACGAGGCTGCTCGTTAAAACCTCTTTTTTTCATCTCATAGCTCAATATAATATAAGTCCCAAAAATCAACCCACCATAAAGCCCTAGTGAAGCACCTCTGGCAATCGATCTTGAACTTGCTCCAAATGCCATTGACGCAGTTCCCAGCAATGCTCCTCCCACAATTCCATAACCCGACATTGTCCCTAAAATTTTTAATTTTGGGTCTATGGCAAACGAAGCGCTCGAAAAAAGTAATGTAAAGCAAAGCGTAAATGAGATTAAGAATTTTTTCATATTCTAAAAGGATAATTAAGGTTGATCTTTTTGGCAAAACTTTACTTCAAGTTTTGTGCTGATATCCAAAATTTTACTTAAATAGTCTTGAGATTTCCGAAGTCGCCGCCATTGCAAACTGCTCGGAAATTGCGATGACTTAACTTCAAATATTGAGAGAACCCATGATTGATTAACTTTTAATAGGCCGGCCACATCCACTTGCCCGGCATCCAAAGAACGCAAAAGAACAGAAGAAACTAAAACTGGAAGATAGTTTTTATGAACATAGACTGAAAAATCTTTTTCGTGTTTATCCCCGCTTCTCATAATGTTCTTTAACTCCACCAAATGTCTTTCTATGAAGGTCCGTAATACCTAAAAGTGAAATGGCCTCTAAATGCTTTGCAGTCCCATATCCCGCATTCGTCTTCCAGTGATAACCTGGATACTGCTCACAGTATCTTGTCATTAATTGATCTCTGTATTCTTTGGCAATAATTGAAGCTAGGCCAATCAACAAAGATTTGGAGTCTCCTTGAATAATCGTTATTAATTCCACTGAACCACTTTCTGAATTAAATTTTTTATTTCCATCAATAAGTACAAGCCCAAGATTACTAAAATCGCAACATCCAGTTACCGCTTCTTTCATTGCAAGTAAGGATGCATTGAGGATATTAATCTCATCGATAATTTGTGGTGAAATTTCTTTGATCAAAACTTTAACACTCATATTTTTTGAATATTGATAAGTATAAATTTGATCAACCGACATTGAGTCACTTAAAAAGCTTAAATCTGTAAGTATATTTTGTCGCTTCTCGCTGGATAATTTTTTAGAGTCATTAATTCCAAATATCGCCCATTCTTTTAATAATAATCTTAATTCTTTTTCTTCATATTTTTTAAAATGAAGACTTACACATGCTGCTACAACCGGTCCGGCAAGTGGACCACGCCCAACTTCATCGGTCCCTGCAATAAAAAAACTATTTTGTTGATCTTCGTCAGCGGAAAGCAACATAGATTTTTCAATAAAAATTTCTTTAAATTTTGTTTTAAAATATTTCAGATCTAACATATGTGAAAATTACCTAAAAAAAAGCCCCTCATTTGAGGGGCTTTTTATACTTCTGAAAATATTAATCTTTTCTATCGTAATCAATTGCGATACGAGCTGATTTACCAGATCTCTCACGAAGGTAATAAAGTTTCGCTTTACGAGCTTTACCTTTTTGAACGATTTCTACTTTATCTACGTTTGGCGAATGGAAAGGAAAAACTCTTTCTACTCCAATACCATTAGATACTTTTCTAACTCTAAAGTGACCATTGATATCACCTTTTTGCTTAAAGCCGATACAAACACCTTCAAAAATTTGAATTCTTGATTTTGCACCTTCAGTAATCTTTGTGTGCACAGCAATTGTGTCCCCTGATTTAAAAGCAGGAAGAATTTTAGCTTTAGGATTTAAGTGATCCTGGTTAACTACATCGATCAAGTTCATATGAACTCCTTATTTCTAAGCTACTCCCAGAGGACCAACGTTTTGTTGTTCTTAACCGAGTAGGGTTTAATAAATACTAACTTCCAAACATACGGGCCAAATAAATAGCCACCGCAGATCTTACCGACAGATGATTATATCCATCAGAATTACTTGAAACAATAGGTGACAACTTAAAGTCCGCCTTTTCGAGTGCTATCGGGTGTAATCCCCAACCAGTTCCAAATAATAGAAAACAAGGCATATTGCTTCCTTCTATCGTTTTTGTCAATTGCGAAGTATCACCATCGAAAGAATCAAAATTTGCACCAGTCACAGCGATCATTGGTGCCTTGCCTTCAATTTTTGTAATTTCAGCAATCGCTTCTTCAATAGAACTCACTGCCCTTGCTATACTCAGTGCGTCCTGTCTATCTGGGTTGTAGGCATTGGCCTTATCTTGTTCCCAATGTCCTAGAATAGAATCAACCAATTCCCTTTGGGCCGCAAATGGCGTCACTATAAAATATTTCTGTATTCCAAAAGTTCTGCAACTTCTAGAAATATCATGAATATCTAAATTGGTTACAGAAGTTGTCACCAGTTCTCCCAATTTATTTTTAATAGGATGATGAACTAAACCCAAATAGACTTTCACTGCTTTTCCTTTTTCGTTAAAAGATCAGGCCTATGAAGCTTTGTCAGCCTAAGGCTTTCTTCTTTTTGATATTTTTCAATTTTTAAATGATGTCCTGAAATTAAAATATCGGGAACTTCGATTCCTTCAAAACTTTTAGGGCGTGTGTACTGAGGATGCTCTAAAAGATCGTCTTGAAATGATTCCTGCTTGCTACTATCCTTATTTCCGAGAACGCCACTAACAAAACGTAAACTTGAATCAATGATGGCCATCGTCGGAATTTCTCCACCCGTAAGAATATAATCACCAATACTAATTTGCTCATCTACAAATAGAGTCAAAAATCGTTCATCAATTCCTTCATAGCGCCCGCAAATAAATACTAAATCCTTAGAATTTTCTTCATTAAATCGATTTGCGAAATCCTTACAGTATGAATTATCCCATGTTCTACCACGAGGACCTGGAAATATAATGTGCAGCTTTGATTTAAAATCCTCACCATAATTACCCTCGAGCACTACACCCTTAAGTAAAGCTTCCTTTAAAACATCAGCACGCATTACCATACCAGCGCCTCCTCCATATGGAGAATCATCAACGCCTTTGTAATCTTTGGGGGTAAAGTTTCTAAGTTGCACGGTCCTAATTTCAAAATTAGCACCTCGCTCACCCCGAAGAGCTGAGCCAGTTATTCCAAAATTAATTAAAGGATCAAAATAATTAGGAAATAACGTAATTATCCAGATTTTTTTCATTCAATCATCTCGGGAATAATAACTTCTATTCGAGCATTTTCAATATCAACTATAGGTACATACTGATCAATAAACAAAATTTCTAAAACCTCATTTTCAGTTTTAATTTTTAAAACTACTTGTGCACCATTTTCATAAAAGTCTACGACTCTTCCAATTGATATTTTAGTTATAAAATCAAAAACCTCTAAACCTAGCAGGTCATTTAGATAATATTCGTCATCATCAATTTCTGGAAAATTTTTTCGATCAAAATAAATATCGAAAGGGACCATTGCTTCAACAGTATTGCGATCATTAATACCGTCTAAAACAACAATCGCTTTATTACCAATATTAATTTTTTTAATCTTAAAATCTTTTCCGTCCTGAGGAACAGAACTTGATGTTGATCTCGGCAACAATGAAATAATTGATCCATTACTCAAAACAGACTCGTCCTGATTATAAAGGACGAATGAAAATTCACCCTTAATTCCATGAGGAGTTGTGCAATGACCAATGTGAATATTTTCTTGTTTTTTCATGATTATTTTTTAGACGCTAAAAATAAAAAACCCCAGACAAGCCGGGGTTTTTTTAAATTAAGAGGGTGCATCGACCTTTTCTCACACCAAGTTTCCCTGGCACTACCTTCGGCGCTGAAGAGCTTAACTTCCGAGT
>JAURXW010000524.1 GCA_030654205.1 Bacteriovorax sp. | reverse complement strand
AAAACTTTTGAGCAATCTCATTCATTGCGTGATGTGAAATTAAAAATTATCAATGAAAAATGGGCCGATAAGTATTTCGTCTCGGACTACAAAATTCAATACGATCCTTATAGCAAGGTTCTCGATTTAAATTTTAATTGTCCAGAACCTCTTATGAGGGTTCAAATTTATAAGAACAATGGTGCTGATTCTTACGAAGCAATTTTAGTGGATAACGGTCAGTTGTTTGATCCAACTTATGAAGCTCTACTTCGAAGTGAAAAGAAGTTAACACACGACCTTCCCTACCTGGCATTGCCTGTTGGAGAAATGGAAGACAAGGTTCAAAGTGATGTTACAAACCTTGTAAAAGAAATGAGACCAGGTCTGCGCGGCAAACTTTCTGAAGTAATTTTAAACAATAATAAAGAACTCACCATTATTTTGTCGATTAACGGGCACCCATCTAGTGTCTTTATGGGACCTGATGAATGGGGGGACAAAATGGTCAAGCTAGATAAGATTGTGAACTATATGGAATTAAAAGAAAAAATTCCGGCCATTATAAATCTTACAAATAGCAAAAAAGTTGTTGTCAAGTTTAAGGACTAATTCTACCATTTTATGTGACAGAATGATTCTGTTGCAATCGGATCAATAGAGAAAGGATTCTCAGTATGAACGAAAAAAACATCATCGTAGGTCTCGATGTCGGAACAACGAAAGTTTGCACAATCGTAGGACTCCAACATCCCAATCAAGAATTAGAAATTATCGGTATTGGTACACACCCTTCTTATGGTTTAAAGAAAGGTTCAGTTGTTAATATTGATAAAACAGTTCGCTCTATTCAAGCCTCCCTTGAAGAAGCGAGATTAATGGCCGGAGTAAATATTGTTGGTGCAACCATCGGTATAGCCGGAAGCCATATTTATAGTTTTAATAGTTCAGGCGTTGTAGCAATTAAGGGAAAAGAAATTACTCAAGACGATGTAGATCGAGTTCTTGAAGCAGCAAGAGCTGTAGTTATTCCTTCTGATAGAGATATCCTTCACGTTATTCCCCAAGAATTTAGAGTCGATAATACTACTGGAATTAAAAATCCTATTGGTATGTGTGGTGTGAGATTAGAAGCTCATGTTCATATAGTTACCGGGTCAATTCCACTCATTCAAAACCTGGTTAAATGTGTAGAGCAAACAGGTATTGAGGCAGAGCATATTACACTTCAGCCATTAGCATCTTCCGAAGCTGTTCTATCTTTCGAAGAAAAAGAATTAGGAGTTGTGCTGGTTGATATCGGTGGTGGAACGACTGATATTGCTGTTTGGAAAGATGGAAGTTTGATTCATTCTCAAATTATCCCGATTGGTGGAAATCATTTTACCAATGACTTGGCCGTAGCTTTAAAAATCCCTCACAATGAAGCAGAAAGAATTAAAATTAATCATGGAAGTGTTCTTGCTGAACAATTGAATCAGTCAGCACATATTACGGTTCAGGGTTTATCTGGAACGAAGCCATGTGAAGTTCAATTGAGCGTTGTGGCCGAAGTTTTAGGCGCACGCGCAGAAGAATTATTTGATGTTGTACGAATGATGGTTGAAGATAAAAAACTTTACGATCAAGTTGCCGGTGGATTTGTTTTAACTGGTGGTGGTGCTCTTATAAAAGGACTACCTGAACTTGGAGAATATATTTTAATGAGATCTTGTAAAATTGGTTATCCAATTCCCTTTGGAGGAATGACTAATATTATGCAAAATCCAAAATATTCAACGGTGCTAGGTCTTTTGATTGAAGCTGCAAAAAGAAAACCTTACACTCCAACTCAAAATCAAGGTGCAAATAATCACCGCGTAATGTTCAATAATAAAGATAAAGACTCGAATCATTCAAATACAGACCTGATTGGAAAATTGAGTGAGTCATTAAAGTCTGTATTTAAAGAAATATTTTAATTAAAGTTTTTGCTCGGGAGGCCACTATGTTCGAAATTACAGATACGGAAAATACAAGAGTAAATGGTGCGAGAATAAAAGTCGTTGGAGTTGGAGGCGGTGGATGTAATGCCGTAAACACAATGATTAGAGCTGGTCTTTCTGGCGTTGAATATATTGTTGCAAATACAGATGCTCAAGCACTAAATATTTCTCTGGCCCAAACAAAAATACAACTTGGTGGAAATGTCACTAAAGGTTTAGGCGCTGGTGCAAATCCGGAAATTGGAAAAAAAGCTGCACTTGAAGATTATGAAAAAATTTCAGAAGTCTTAAAAGGTGCTGATATGGTTTTTATAACTGCTGGTATGGGTGGTGGAACTGGGACGGGAGCTGCTCCAGTAATTGCAAAACTTGCAAAAGA
Source organism: Bacteriovorax sp. (assembly GCA_030654205.1). GTDB lineage: Bacteria > Bdellovibrionota > Bacteriovoracia > Bacteriovoracales > Bacteriovoracaceae > Bacteriovorax. Next base: position 3,416 of record JAURXW010000524.1, on the reverse strand, counting down.
GCTAGGTGCACTTACTGTTGGTGTTGTTACAAAACCATTCGTTTTTGAAGGTAAAAAAAGATTTAAACAGGCCGAAGAAGGAATTAGAAATCTTGAAGAGAGTGTTGATTCATTGATTACTATTCCAAACCAAAGACTATTATATCTTGCCGGAGAAAACTTATCTTTGGTTGATACATTTAAAAAAGCTGATGAAGTTTTATTAAATGCCGTTCGTGGTATTTCTGATTTGATCAATAACACTGGTCATATTAATGCTGACTTTGCAGACGTTTCTACTGTTATGGCAAATAAAGGTCTAGCTCTAATGGGAACAGGAACAGCTTCTGGAGCAGGACGAGCGATTAAAGCTGCAACGGATGCAATAAGTTCACCTCTATTAGAAGATATTTCAATTAATGGTGCGACTGGAATTATCATAAATATTACAGGTTCTGATACTCTTACAATGCACGAAACAAATGAAGCAGTAACCCTGATCATGGAAGCTGCAGATGAGAATGCTGAAATTATTTTTGGAACAGTTATTGATAATAATTGTGGCGATAGCGTAATGGTAACTGTTATTGCAACAGGGTTAGGCGGACAAATTCGCGCTCATTCAAGTATTGCCAATGATCAACAAGTTCAGGCTGCAACTCTTGCAACATTTGCAACTCCAGTTCAATCTCCAGTTCAAGTAAACTACGCTGCTCCAACACAAACTCAACCAGTATATGCAGCACCTGTTGAACAAGCTTCAAAAGTAGAAGAAAGTACTCGTGATATTTTTGCTCCAAGAAAAGCGGCCCCAGCTCCAGCGGCCGTAATTACTCAAATAGAAACTCAGGAAGATCGATCTGACTTTGATCGCTTCATGAATGATAGAAATTCTTACAATGCTCAGCATGCAGTTAACGAAGATGCCGTTACTCATAACAATCAAGCAGAAGAAACAAAGCAGCCTTCTCGCTTGATCCAGTCTATTAGAGATGCAGCTAATCGTTACGAAACATCGGCAAGACCTCAACAATCCGTTGTAACAAACAAAGTTGAGTCGGAAACAAACAATAGAGCTAAATCAATTGCAGAAAAATTGGGTTTTATTAATTTTGATGAAGATGAATTTGATACTCCATCATATTTAAGAAAAGAAGAAAAAGTTGAACCGGCAAGACCAGTAGCTCGCGATTTTAAAAATATCGATCTGTAGATTTAAATTATATTTTTAACTTTAAGGCCCGGGTTAAACCTGGGCCTTATAGTTTTCAAGCTCTAAACTCAATTTTGTAACATCTTCAATGCGAACATTTAATTGAATAAAAGATTCAATATAATCATTTTCAATATTGATTTTGTAATGGGTCATAACAAAACTTGGAATATTTTTATTTAGCCAAATATCTCGTTTAAAATTATAGATATAAAGCCCATCTTCAGGTGTATCTGGAGTTGTACGCGTATCTGTAATTTGTTGCCATTTGTAATTAGCATAAGTTCTAAAATGCTCTTTACAAAAATGCATGCTTTCGTGGTCAACCAGGCAGTCTACACAAAAAACTTCTTCACAAATCAGGCACGAACCAACAGATGGGGCCTCTGTGTGATGGATACAATAATATTTTTCGACTAAAGAAATTTCATGTTTTTTTATTTTCAATAAAGGTGATAATACTTCATCGGCCAAAACGGTGGAGGTATCAATGACGAAATCCGCAGGTTTTGTCCTAAGCACGAGCTTGCATAAGATAAAAATCATACTTCCCATTAATAAAAATATTAACAACAGAAGAAAAACAATAATCGCGACTAGGTTGTTTTGTAAAAATTGGCTCATAATACGTGTATAAAAGTTTGGGGTTTATATCCTAAGATTTGGTCAAAATATTTTCTTACAGCAATTCTTAATTCTTCAGTAGTTTTGTCTAAATCTTTAAAACTTATTTGTACAAAATAGTTTTCTAAAAACTTTCTAAATTTATCATCATTTTTAGTAACTAATAATGGCAAGCCTTGAAAGGTAAAAGTTATTTTTTCTACATCAGTAAGACTTTTTGAAATCTTAAGTGAAACAAAAACGGACCCGTTGCAAGCGAGTTTTCTTCTTTCGCTAATTTTTTCTTTTTCAAGCACAAGCTGTTTGCCGTGTATAATAACAGGGTCATGTTTTTCCCCGAGATTAATTTTTAACTTTAAATCATCAGAAACAATCATGGAGTCAAAGTTTAAAAAATAATGAGGAACAGCAGATGGAAAAGATTTTTTAATATGTTCGATGTGAGCTCTTATAAATGAAGTTTCTCCGTGAATGGGGACAATGTCAGTTGGATTATATTTTTCATATAAATGGGTTAAATCGTCTCGGCCAGGATGTCCTGAAACATGAATGAGTTTTTCTTGAGAAGTTATTATCTTAATTCCAACTTCTGAAAGTTTATTCATGAGCAAAGAAATTTTCTTTTCATTACCAGGAATAGCTTTCGAGCTCAAGAGAACAAGGTCATCGGCCCGAGGTTTAAAAGTTGAGTCTTCTCCCATGCAAAAACGTCTAAATGTTCCACGAAAATCACCTTGGCAGCCGGATAATAAAACGACAAGATTTTCTTGATTAGGAGTTACTGAATCGGCCTGTTTAACAACAGTATCAAAGTCGGGAATCATACCAAGTTCATTAGCAGTATTTAAATAACTAATCATTGAGCGGCCATGAGGAACTAGTTTTCTACCATGCTTTTTGGCAAGTGCTATAAATGTCATAAGGCGATGGATATTTGAAGAAAAACAAGTGATAAAAATTCTTTTATCTGTACTGGCAAAAATTTCATCAGCAACAGGAATAATATCAACTTCAGATGGGGTCTGTAGAGTATTACTAGTTATATTTGTACTATCAACTAGCAAAACTTTGCGTTTTAAGTTTTTAGATAATTTGATAAGTTTTTCAAAATCAAAAGGGCGCTCGTAAATGGTTTTATAATCGATCTTAAAATCTGAAATAAAAAACAAACCAAATTCTTCTTTATGATCCCGTATTAAAAGCCCATGAGTTTCTGGAATTGAATGATTGACGTGAATTGGGTCAATTGTAAAATCAGTAAATCCCAACTGATCAAAATGGCGATATTCTGTAATAGGATATTGGTTATGATTAAACTCTAGCTTTTTTCTAATCAGGGCCGCCGTAAAAGGAGAAGCCAAAACTTTAATATTAGGAAACTGCTTGATGACGTGTAAAACTGCGCCGATATGATCTTCATGGCCATGGGTTATAACCAAATGGCTTGGAGTTGGTATGGTAGAAAGATCAGGTATTAAATAATTAATATCAAAAAAATCTTCGTAGGGAAAAAGAATACCGGCATCAATTAAAATGGTATCGCTCGCCCCTTTGATCAAGGTCATGTTAGATCCAATCTGTCCTATACCACCAACAGGTT
>JAURXW010000520.1 GCA_030654205.1 Bacteriovorax sp. | reverse complement strand
CATTATTCATTTCATCTGAAAACTTAGAATTTATATTAGTAAGATATTTGAAATCTCACCAGCTGAAATAATTATACCCAAATCGGCCAAATAAAATCGTCAAATCACCCTCAATTTATTGAGCACGCCCCAAATTTATGGCAAAGATTTATATTTTCAATATTCCCCCTTCAGTTTTTATGTCTAAAATAGTCAAGCATTCCAATCATTTACTCAATTGCTCAACAACTAGCGAATTAGGCCCAAAAGCTCAAGCTTTTAGCGGTAAAATATTCCTAAATGAGATTTTGCCCCATTCTCTTTTTAGAAGCTTAAAACCCGGGCGATAAGGAATTGATGAAGACTCTCTCAAGTTTATTTTTATTAATTCTTTTTTTATCAGTTGGATGCGTTCCAGCTCCAAGCAATATTCGAAAATCTTCAGTGACGTCTTCGGCCACAACAACAAAAAATGGAAATAATATTTATCCCACTTTTGCAAGTGATGAAAGCCTATACTGGTTTACGACCAATAAAGTTCAGGGAACGGTAACTCTTAATAAAAATTCTCAGGATATAATTTATATTCGTGGAAAAGCAGTTCATGATTTTCTTAGTGCTAAAGATTCATCTGGAACAGAATACTATCGCAAACAATATTGCATGGTCGGAAATTTTTCAACAATCGCTTACAAACAAGTTCGCGTAAGAGCAATTCCTATTTATGTGACTACTTCTTCTAAGGCGATCGAGCGCTTATTACGAGTGGATATACCTAGTGGAACTGACAGTACTTCTGCATGTAAATTTTCCACAATCGATTCAACTCAAGCTATTAATGCTGCCTTTTCTCTTCCTGAGATATGTACTTCATGCACTGGTTTTATTACAAGTACTAATCTTAATATGTATGAGGCCAAAACTTCAACGCTCGCAAAAATTGATACAAATCTTCTCAATTTGTCTACACTATTTATTAAAACAGATCTTACTTCTAATACAACCGATCCGGGCAACTCGTGCACCAATAGCTCTTGTAGCGCCAAAGGTTTTGATTGTTGTATTTCCGGACAATGCGTACTGGATGCCAGTGAAAAAACCAATGCCTCTAGTTACTCAGAATACGCACAAGCAAAAACTGATTACGCTGCAAATCCATTAAACTTTATAAATTATCCTAATATTTTTTATGTATGTTCAAATATTTCTCACACTCCTCCAGCAGTTACACCTCCTGTTACATCAACTCCAGTAGCAGATGCACAGGCCAGAGTGACTAAATATTTAGCTGACTATACTTGCACTACTAATGTTGTAGCTGGTAGTGGCTATCTTACATGTCGAAATTTAAATTCTAGCGGTATTGCAACGGCCATTGATAAAACAGAGGCGGCCTATACTGCTATCAAGAAAAAACTTGCTATCGCTTGTGGCTGTACGGCCATAGATTCTGAGATGGCCGTTAAATGCCCAGACTGGGGAGTCACTCCCATTTATCCCACAGGTGCTGCAAAAATAAATGCCAATATAACGGACTTTGCTTGCTACACGCCAGCTCCAAGTAATCCAATTGGGCCAATCACCAATTTAAATGTAAGTGTTCCCAATCGAAGTGCTCCACATCGTTTTTATTCCAGCACCGGTATCAACTATGATGACCTAATAGGAGTTAGAACAACTGCGCCAAGCACAGTGCAAGAGGGTGCCGATTTTTCTTATGCTGATGAGTACAATAAAATTGGACCTGACAACGGATCATTTAACATCAATTCTGTTTTAGGTAGAATGACTATTGATTTAAGTCATACCATTCCTGCCAAATTAGTAAATGTTGAATTGGGGAAAACATATATTCTCTCGGCCACAAGTGGATATTTTACACCTTGTTCTCAATGTGCCAAAGACAGCTGGTTCCAAACTTTTTCAGCTCACCCTACTTCACAACGAGGAAAAGGTTTACAGGCCACAGGTTACACTACAACTCGTGATACTTACTCTGCTAATACGACTTTAGGAAACTATGAAGATACTAAATTTGGAAGGGCCTGTTATGTGCCAGTAACAATGCTTCCCCTTTCACATCAAAAAAATACAAATCTTATAACTCAAAGACAAAATAGACTTAAAACCCAGGCTGCATTTTATATTAATGGGTACCAACGCGATTGGTTTGGTTTTAATAAAGGCGCTTTAATCGGATCATTTGATGGTGTCACTTGGTTTGCGGTTGGAACAGGAAGAAGAGCTACTGCTACTTCAACTAAATTATATCTTGCTTTAAATGCTTCATTTTTAGACCTGGCCGATAAAACGGACACGGTGGTTAATATCATTCCTGATTCTTCAGGTAATACGGCCGCTGATTTCGATTATGATCCAGATATTGCCATCACCGATTCTCTTCAAAACACTGGGGCCACTTGCCAAAAGTTTCACCAATGTAGTGTCGATGCGGATTGTGTCGCGCAATTAGGTTGGGAATATACATGTGCAGATGTATCTCAAGCAAAAACCAAATGGCCGCTTTATGATAGCGATGCTAAAGAAACTGCTAACCAAGAAAAAACAAGTACACTTTTTGAAATTTTACAGGCAACGATCAGTACTTCTAGCAGCAAAAGATGTGTGTACCGTGGTGCCGGAGCTCCGTGCAAGCGCGACTACTCTACTTACGCGGCCGATAACGTTTACAGAAAAACTCTTACTTGTGCTCCTAATTTTTATTGTGCCAATTTAACAACCAATAAATTTAACAACGAACTTGCTCGCTCTCCTAATGAATTTGATAATATACTTTTTGGAATGGACGCTAATGTTTTAGGTCGACCACTTAATTATGTTACGGCCAGTAAAACTCTCGATGGAGAGATTACAAGCAATATTCAATATAATGCCTCAAGTGCTATCGGGATGAGCGATAGCTCAGACATGGGTATTTGTCGTCCAGGAAAATTACTAGATGCTTCAAGCTTAACGGCCCACAAGTCACCAGATGTTTCAAAACGAACAGATTATATTTCTCAAATTGGATCGTGTGATGCAACCGATAAAACAGTTAAACGATTCCTTGGCTGTCCGGCCTTTGATGATGATTTAAATTATATTGATTCAACAAATGTAAATTTTGCCATTAACAGAGAAACTCAAAATGCCTGCGGAGCTGAAGCAAAAATTAAAACGACATCGCTATCGGCCTTTGCAAGCATCGAAGGACTTTCATTATTAAATTCTCAAAATATCTCTCAACCGACATTTGCCCGCGACGCTTGTTTACGAAGAGCAGGATCCATTTGCCACACAGATTTTGATTGTGGACCAAATAGAATGCATGAAGATCTTGTTGGTTCAATGAGTATAAATTATTTTGGAAAAACTGAAGCTGAACAAAACTATTGGCGTGAATCACTTGTTTGTGGTCAGGGCACACCACAACCGGCAATTGGTTCTGTGGGATATTTTGATTATAAATTATCTGATAACCGATGCTGTCGTGAAATTGGAAAAGATTTTACAATGTATACCCAAGGACCCAAATCAATTGTTCCTGAAAATGTGGGAACTAATGAGAATTTATTAACTACAAGATTTCCCTATTCTGACCCTGCGAAAATTGGAACTGATAATTCAGTTGATGGGCCAGAGTCCGACTATCGCTATTCTCGCTATACAATTTCTAAAAGTGGTAAAAACGATATAACTAAAATACCAAAAGTCGCGGCCAATGTTGAACCTGCAAAAAATCAATGGCAAGTTGTTAATGAAACAGGCTCACTTACATGCTGTGGTGGTGGATGGATTAGAAAATTTGCAGACGGATCTCATGATTGGAAAGTAAAAAACAGATTAAGCATCGATTCAAGTAATTTTTCATGCTTAAATTTTCGGTCTCCTTTAGCAGACACAAATTATAATAGCTTCGCCGCTGATCAAATAGTGGCCACTAGTTATCAACGCGAAT
>JAURXW010000515.1 GCA_030654205.1 Bacteriovorax sp. | reverse complement strand
GATTATTTAGCAATGGGAGTCGCTGAGATTTGCAATATTTCTGAGCGCCGAATTGAAAAAATGATGAATCCTGTCTTTTCAGAATTGCCGGCATTTTTAACAAAAAACTCTGGTTTAAATTCTGGCTTAATGATTGCTCATGTTACGGCCGCTGCACTTGTTTCAGAAAATAAATATCTTTGTCATCCGGCTTCAGTTGATTCTGTGCCGACTTCTACTGATAAAGAAGATCACGTTTCGATGGGAGTTACTGCTGGACGTAAGCTTCATGAAGTAATTTCAAACGCTAAATCTGTTTTGGCCATTGAAATACTTTGCAACACTCAAGCTCTAGATTTTCAACGTCCACTTAAGTCCTCACCTCCGCTCGAAGCTGTTCACTCTTTAGTACGCCAACATGTAAAACCCATTGAAAACGACCGCGTATTTTCTATAGATATTAACAATATTATTTCACTTATTAACAATGGCGAAATTGTTGCAGCCGTTGAAACTTGTATTGGAGTATTGAACTAATGAGTACAAAAAAAATAATTCCTCTTCCGCCGACAGGTAATCAGCTCACTTGTAAGGGCTGGCACCAAGAGGCAGCACTTCGTTGTTTGTTAAATAATTTGCATCCTGATGTCGCAGAGGATAGAGATAATTTAATTGTCTACGGTGGAAATGGCCAAGCAGCTAGGAATCATCAAGCACTCGAAGATATTATTCATGCACTTAAAACAATTGAGAATAATGAAACTCTGATTATTCAATCGGGAAAGCCCGTTGCCATTTTCCCTAGTCATGAACACGGCCCTAGAGTTTTAATCGCTAATTCTAACCTGGTTCCTCATTGGGCAACTTGGGATCATTTTAATAAATTAAAAGATGAAGGCTTGATGATGTATGGTCAAATGACTGCGGGGTCATGGATTTATATTGGTACTCAAGGAATTTTACAAGGTACTTACGAAACATTTATGGCCGCTGCTGAAAAACATTACGGTGCTGACTCTGACCTTGCAGGAAAATTAGTTTTAACTGCTGGTATCGGTGGAATGGGTGGCGCTCAACCTCTTGCCGTTAAGATGGCCAATGGAGTTTGTCTGGCATGTGATGTTGACCTTGAGAGAATTAATAAACGTATTAAAACTAAGTACCTCGATGTGCTTTGTAATTCTTTTGATGAGGCCATTGAACTTGCCTTAAAATCTAAAAAAGAAAAAATTGCTATCTCAATCGGAGTTGTTGGCAATGCTGCAGATTTTTTTAAATATGTTTTGGAAAAAAATATTATTCCGGATCTTGTTACGGATCAGACATCAGCTCATGATCCTTTAAATGGGTATGTTCCTCGTGATATGTCTTTAGATGAAGCTTTGAACTTAAGAAAAAGTGATCCTACAAAATATACAGAATTGTCTTATAAAACGATGGGAGATCATGTCAGTGTGATGCTGTCTTTTCAAAACAAAGGCTCGCATGTTTTTGATTATGGAAATAATTTGCGTGAAGGAGCAAAAATTTCTGGAATCAAAGATGCCTATAATTTTCCTGGATTTGTTCCAGCTTATATTAGGCCACTTTTTTGCCAAGGCTCAGGACCATTCAGATGGGTTGCTCTTTCTGGTGATCCTGACGATATCAGGGTTACAGATGAGGCACTAAAAGAGCTTTTCCCAGATAACAAAAAACTTCATACTTGGCTCAATAAAGCGCGGGAAATGATCGCTTTTCAGGGTCTTCCCGCACGCATTTGTTGGTTAAAATATGGTGATAGAGAAAAGGCAGGACTTCTTTTTAATAAACTTGTTCGCGAAGGAAAAGTTAAGGCCCCAATTGTGATAGGCCGCGATCACCTCGACTGTGGCTCTGTTACCAGTCCAAACCGTGAAACAGAAGGCATGATGGATGGTAGTGATGCTATTTCTGATTGGTCACTTTTAAATTTGATGATTAATACAATGAATGGTGCTTCGTGGACTTCATTTCATCACGGTGGAGGAGTTGGTATAGGTTATTCACAGCATTCTGGGATGGTTATATGCTGTGATGGTACTGCTGATTTAGATAAACGATTGTCTCGCGTATTAAATTCTGATCCAGGAATGGGAGTGGCCAGACATGCTGATGCTGGTTATGAACTCGCACGTGAAACAGCAAAAATGAGTGCTTTAAAACTTCCATCTTTAAAAATTAACTCTTAAAAAAAACTTATGACGATAAAAATATTTAGAAATTTTTCAGAAATTGCAACCCTGGCCAACGCTTTTCACAAAGACGGACGCCGACTTAATCCAGAAGATTTAGGCTTGATTAAAAATGGCTCTATTGTTTTTAATCATGATTCTATTTTGTGGGTAGGTGAAGATCGTCATTTACCTGAAGAGTTTTTAGAAAAGGGTCATCCTGAAATTGATGTTACTGGAAAAGTTTGTGTTCCAGAAATTGTTGATTCACATACACATCTTATTTTTGGCGGTGACCGTGCACACGAATATACCATGCGCCAAAACGGAGCAAGCTATGAAGATATCGCTTCTGCTGGTGGTGGAATTCTTAACTCAATGCTTGGAACTCAAAACTTATCTCGAACTGAATTATTGAAACTAGCTCAATTACGTGTAAAAAATATTCGAGCCTATGGTGTTGGCACAATTGAAATTAAATCAGGTTATGGCCTCACTTTTGAAAAAGAATATGAGCTCTCAAGAATTATTCACGATTTAAAGAACATTGTTCGACCAGAAATTCAGATAATAAATACTTTTATGGCGGCACATGCTGTTCCAAAAAATTTTAGTAATTCATACGAATACATGAAAGATGTCGTTTTGCCTTTACTAGATAAATTAGGCGAAGAGCAAATATTAGACTGTGTTGATATTTTTCATGAAAAAAATTATTTTTCTACAGATGATGTCATTTCTTTATTTGAAAGAGCTCAGCGCTGGAATATCAAAGTAAAAATTCATGCCGATGAATTTAATGATAATAAAGGTGCCATTTTAGCTGCTAAATATGGAGCTCTGTCTGCTGATCACCTACTTCAAACTTCTGAAGATGGTATTTTAGCCTTGGCCAACTCAAACACCGTTGCGACACTTTTACCAGGAACTGGATTTTTTCTAGGAAAGGCACAGGCCAATGCTCGGGCGATGCTTGATGCCGGCGTAAAGGTTGCAATGGCCTCAGATTATAACCCAGGCTCTTGTCACTGCGATAATCTCATTTTACTGGCCTCAATCGCTGCTCCTCAATATAAATTAAACCTTGCTGAATTATGGTGTGGCATTACTTTAAATGCCGCTCACGCTGTAGGCTTAAAAAATCAAGGGGCGATTATTGCTGGATTAAAACCGCGTTTTAGTGTTTTTAATACGGATGCTATTGATCGAATTACTTATAATTGGGGCAAAAATTTTGCTAATTAATACCTAATCTTTTTGGTCACTCTTTATTTTTTACAGTTTTCAGAAAAATCAACCGATCAATTAAATATGAATTTAAAAATAAATTTATTTTTTTTAGTTTTTTTTAGTTTTACCACAGTCTCTTGCGGTGTAGACAAAACTAAAATCACAGCGAGCAGCTCTTCAAACAACTCAAGCCTTACTGGCGATTTGACTTGTGATTGCATTACAACTAGCACTCCTGTTTGTGGGGTGAATGGTAAAAATTATCTCAACAGTTGTGTAGCAGAATGTAACGAAGTTGTAATTGCAAAAGAAGGACATTGTGTATGTTCAAATGAATTACTAGTTTGTGGAAGTGATGGTCAAAATCATACTGAATGTGATGCTGTTTCAAGTACCCGTTACAAAATTATTAAATTTACTCCGTGTAATTCAGCAGAACTTTGATTATCCTTTAATCCATTTTTTTATTTTTTCAATCATTTCAGGTGAGTTAAAATCCATTGGGCCATTGCTAAAATGAACAACTTTGCCACGGTTAAAAATAATTGTCACTGGTATTGCTGAAAACTTAAAACTCTCTGCAATTTTTGTATTTTTATCTGCAATAATATTAAACTCATTTTTAAAATTTAATTTTTTC
>JAURXW010000504.1 GCA_030654205.1 Bacteriovorax sp. | reverse complement strand
AACCTTCTTCGTCGTCTTCTCTCTTGTTATCAAGAACAGATCCGTTACGAGTTTTTGAAAATGGTGATTTGAAGTTTTTAGCAAGTTCTTCTTTCTCAGCGTCTACACCGATAACAAAAACCATTGAACGCATAACGCCTTCATTGATACCAAATCTTCTTGTCAACTCAGTATTAGCTTGAGTGTTTGACTTGAACATAAAGTAATGGAAATGACCGTGTTTTGAACCGTTAGCATACGGTTGTGCTAAGTGAAGTTTTCCCCAATCGTCAGCAATTAAAAGTTCTCCTTCGAATCCTTTTAATGTGTCTTTAACGATTTCTGCGATCTGTGCATGAGCTTCTGCTCCGAGCTCTGGCTTTGTCACTACGGACAACTCATAAATCATAATATCCCCCTGGACTAATAAAAATTAGGCTCTGTCCCCCAATGGGACAGAACGAGTAATTTAAGTTTTCTTCACGGGAAGATAACACTAAAGCTATTACATAGGAAGAAATTTTAGAGACGTTTGGTTGCCCTGCTCTGTGCACAAAAAGACATAATTAAAAGTTTCTTTCTCCTCTAGAACTTCGGGATTTAGGGCCAGGCAACCTTGAGGGATTCCGATGCTTAATTGTAGAGGTCTAACCAGGCCATTGCTCGTACCTATCATACTGTAAAGACGTTCACCATAGATCAATGTCGAATTGATAAATATACCAGGCCGACCTTCCGAGAGAACTGGCACCAAGGTTTCGGAAAAGTTTTGGCCAGGAAAGCTAGAATCTCTGTAAACAGGCAGGTCCGATTTCAATCCATCAGATGTAAGAAAGCTAATCGTCGAGCGGTTTTCAATTAAAAAGTTTTTTTCTTGGCCCACTTTAAACCCACCAATTAGTCCAATAATAGGATTTTCCCAATCTTGTTTTAAAAGCAGTGGTGTGGAAAGCTCATCGCCATTCTTAACTATAAACTCTGCCCCCGCTCGATTAAGTAGTGAAGTAAAAATGGATTCATTGGTAACTTTACTATTGCTTGCATCAATCATTGGATAAATCAGAGCGCTGTCTAAACCATTAATCGAATTCATTACCTGCGCTTGCATCCCGGTGCTACTAAGAGTGAGGTCAATAAACGATTTTTTATTTCCGCTATCTAGACTGGCTAAAGAATGAATTACTCCATTTGCTGACTGTTCATTAGTCTGAGGAAATGGATGCAATAAAACTATATTTTGATCAGCATATAAATGAAAATCTGTTTTCATTTTTTTCATCACACTTACACTGTCGACAACTCGCAATTCAATTTTCATTGTATCGTTAGTTAATTGAAGTTTAGGATTAAAATAATATTGGTGATTGTCGGCTGCCGTAACTCTTTCTAAAATATTTTTAGAATTATCGGCTTCGGGCATTCCGTAGGTTTTGTAGATTGATGGAACAAGAATTGCTCCTAGCTGAGGGTGATTTAATTTAAGCCATTCAAACTTTTCAGTTCCACCATCAATAGGAAGACCTTCAAAAGTAGATAGAGTCATTGCCCATTTTGAATATTTTCCAAACAGAGGGTTGAAATTATTATCTAGATTGAAAAATAATAATTCATCTTTTTTCTCCGACAGAGCGTAAATAAAAGTGTCGAGTTTACCATCGAGATTAATATCTTGGCGATGAATTGAAAGAACGCGATTAACAAGTGGCAGAGTAATCGTTTTAACGACATAGTTTTCATTATCTTTAGTTAAAAGAGAGAGGATTGTAGACATTGGTGTTTGTTTGGCTTTTTCTAGATAAAAATATTCTGGAAAACTTAATCGATGAAACTTATCCATAACTCTAGTCATTTTAGAAATTTTACGATCACCATTTAAAAGCCCCATATCGCTAAAACTAGCACCTGTTATAATTTGGGTTTTTAATTCGGCATCATTATTTAAATCGCGACTAAAAACTAAACTTGTCTTAAAAATCCTTTTATTAATTTCTACTGAAAATTTTATATGAGAATCTTTTGAAAGATCATTAAGACTGCCTGAAATTGTAATGGCAGAAGTTGAATGAGCTAATAGATCTTTAAGGATAAAACAATTTTGATCAATGCTAACTGCATCCGACTCCGATTTTACACAAACCTCTCCTGAATAATTAACATTAGAGAGATTTTTTAAAGGAAGATTAAAATTAATTTTTTTGTCAGCAAGACGATATTTTATTTCAGTTATTGTTTTCATTTGAGGATTTATAAAAGCTGATGCTTCGGAAACTGATGCCATGTTTAGCATATTCTTTAAATCCAGGGCCCCGAACTTAACAAAGTGATTATTTTTTGAACTTACCAGAAGACGAGAGCTTTTAAACAAGAGGGATCGAACTTGATCATTAGTTAAACCAGGGTTTAAAAGTTTTAAAGTCGCCACTGCGGCCGTTACATAAGGTGCTGCTTGGCTAGAACCACGCTTCACTTCATAGTTAGAAATTCTAAGAACTCGCGATTCTAAATTTCGTGGAATCGTACTAATGATATATTCACCTGGAGCAACTAAGTCTACCTTGGATCCATGATTTGAAAAATCAGTTAACTCACCTCTATTATCACTTGCACCAACACAAACTACGTTTTCATATGCACACGGAAAAGTGGGAAGATCTTTGCTATTATTTCCTGAAGCAGCGATTACTAAAACGTTTTGGCTTTCGGCCATTTCAAAAGCTTGGCGAACCTTTTGGGTATCAATTAATTTAGGCCATCCCAAACTCAAGTTAATAACCTCTGCTCCATTTTTTATGGCAAAAACCATAGCATCAGCAATGACATCAGTAATTAATTTGCCATTATAAACAAATCCACTTACCTGAGAGTTTAAAACCTTTATTGGCATAATTTTTATTCGTGGATCTGCCGCTCCCATAATTCCGATATTATTTCTATTGGCCGCGATAACACCGGCCACATGAGTTCCATGTCCTACATCGTCTGCAACATTATTATTTCCATCTAAAAAGTTAAAACCATTACATGGTAAAATTTTAGCGTTCGGAGCATTGGTGCATAATTTTTCGTTAAACCAAACTCGTCCCACTAAATCAGGATGACCGATATCCATTCCACTATCAAGGACAGCTACAATTAATTCTTTTTTAGGAGTTAAAATTTCACTTGTATCGATCCAATTAATATCATTGCCGGGAATTCCTTCAACCCGAGAGCGCTCGAGATCTGAAATGTTTTTTAAAATCACTTGGCCATTATTTTTTAGCGCCCATTGCTTAGTGAATAAAGGATCTGAAACAATCAAATCATCTTTGGCAAAAAGAGAGGTTGATAATATTACTAAATTTAGAATTATTGTAAATTTCATATAGAATCCCTCATCCAGTTACCGGAGAACTCGCCACCTGAAAGCCCCAAAAGCTCTCGAACGACATCGAGAGGGCCACTCCATTCACGGCTTCCAATTTTACCAACCGTATTTGAAAAAATAGTGTCATTTAAAATTTCAGAATGCTGTCTAAAGCCATCCATTGTTCCGTAAACATACAAATTATCTATTCCAATAATTTTTTTAAAGTCACCAAACTCTAAGGATTCAAGTAAGTCATCGACTAAGTCCACGTTACAGGCAGCGCGGTCCTCATCGGTTTTTACTTTTTGGCATTTTTTTACGTCTGATTTTACAAATCCAAGATCTCCACAATAGACACTTGTATAATTACTATTATCTTTTTCACATCCTCTTTCGGTCCTGTATTTATTTTCAAGGGCCTCTATTTCAGAAAGTGAAATTGTATTTAAGCGCTCAATGCCTCTATCATAAAGATTAATATGATACCCGACTTTAAAAAGACGCAATTTCTCAAAATCGATTTGAGCTGTATCAAAAAGAATGGCCTCAAATTTTTCGTTAACCTTCGCCATCATTTGTATTAATTTTTTAGCAGACAGTGCCCAACCTTGCTTTGAATCAGAAATTGAAATAAATTTTCGTTCAAATTTTTTATCAGCGCCCAACGAAGCTTCAAAACGAATCGAGCTCGTTGAAGATCGGCCAAAAAAACTATCACCTGGGTTAACATCTCCTTCGGTGGTTATAGAAAAATTACCTTTTGTCTGGTCTGCGAGATAATAATTTACCATCTGCTTTGAAAAAGCTTCTGCATTCACTCCGTTCATAAAATCTTTATTAAGACTAAAATAACTTCCATTTATTCCATCTTTAGCTTCGAGATTATAATATGTTTTTCCTTTTACTGCTTTCATCTTCCAAAACAAAAGAGAAAAGCCAAGAGAGCGATCAGTAAATGAAGCATTCAATTTTACAGGAATTGACGTTTTGTTTAAAATTTCAAAATTTTTATTTTTTAAAACATTATAAATCCCAAGCGAGTTTTCATAAAAGTTTGGGTTTTCATCTAAGTCTGAAGATAAATTAACCGTATAAGATTTAAAATTATAATGACCAATATCAAGCTTTCCAGTTATTTTAAGTAAGGAAATATATTCACTGACTTGAAAACTAAGATTAACATTCGTGACAAAACCACTATCATCATAAATTTGAAGAAATTGTGCGCTCTTTTTAAAAATATGAATTCGCTTAATAATAGCAACACCAGCGCCAACGCCGACCCCTGCCCCAACTAAACCTGTATTGAAATTTAACTTAACTTCAGTTGTCGGCATTAACCGATCCGTCATAATAAGTGATTCGCCAGTATCTAGAGATAACCCGATCTCTTTAAGAAGTCCTTGGACTTTTTTGGCCTTCTCATCATTAGACTGGGTTGAATGTTGAATTTCTGAGAGTGAAAAATAGCGCTCTTTTAATGAATTTTTTAAAAGATTAACAAACATATTCTTATAAGGCTCTTTTAAACTTTGTTTCAAATTTTTAACTGGCTTAACATGGGTAAATGTTCGAACAACCGATACGCTGGCATTTACACTACCGGCCAGGTTGTTTCCAAGTCCTTCTATTCCTAGATAAGCTCCGATATCAAGACTAGCTCCAAAAGTGTCGGCCAATTGAACAAGATTATCTGTTCCTAAATAATTACCAAGTATTATGTCCCGTGAAAAAATCAGCTGAGCGCTTAAGAGTGGACTACTCCATGTTTCAATTCCAATGGGCTTAATTTCTCCAGTTTTGATAAAGTTATTTAACCCATCTTCAAATTGTTTTTTAAAAAAGCTTGAACGAGTTTTACCAAGATCGTATTTTACTAAATAGCTATTAAACTTTGCTACCAGATTATCAAGAGCATTACTTTGGATTTTGGAATACAAAAAATAACTTAACTGTTCAAATGGTGATTCTTTATCACCGTAGGCAAATCTAGAGGCATAGCCTAAGTAATCTTTTTGTATAATTTTTCCTTCTTTAACACTGTCTTGGAAATTAATCTTTTGATCAACTTCGAGCATCTTTGCTTTTACCGAAAATAATCTATTCAAAGAATTTCTTCGAGAAATAATTTTTTCTAACAGAACTGCAGCAACATCAGTTGGAAAAAAAGCAAGATCGACTGATTCTTTGATATCGGCTCTAGTTAATTTATTAAATTTTCGAAGCATCCACTGTGCATCTTCAATTGTTGTTGAAAAATCATTTCCCGTAAAATGCGGTAGAACTGCAGCTCCATTATCAATTTTTCCATCGATCCAGCTAAACTTATTAATACTTTCATAGAGATCTAGAATTGAGTAAGGAATTAATAGTGAACGTATACTACGACTATTAATCGTGAGAGTCGGTACACCTTGAGCCACGTTATAAAAATCGTTTTCTGATGGCTCAGTTACCGCCACGTCAATAAGTTCAAGTGTTAATTCATTAACTTTTTTTACCCATCGCTCAGAAGCTCCGTCCGTAGCCTCTGGAATATTTTTTAAAAGAAAAGCCTCACGACTTTCAAGAGAATTAAATTTTATATTTATTTTTTTTAAATACTTTGTTGCAGGAATTGTATATCCAAGCTTTCTTAATAGGTTTTTTCTTAACAAAAAAGAATGAAGAGTTTTATCCAAGTGCACAGTATAGATCTTAGATCCATCTTCTGAATTAGCATTAAAACGAAGTAGACCTGAGTTAGAAGTAATCAGTCCTGCGAAAACAAGTGTTCCATTATCACTTAAAGCAATAGATTCCTGATCATTTAACGAAGTTGCCGTTGGTGACCAAAGATCATTAGCTCTTGGTTCCAAGGTTGAAAGATCAATTGATTTATTATCACTTAAATCCTGTGCATCTCTGGAGGATAATACATTCCCTTCATATAAGAGATCATCACTGGCCATCCTCACCCCTTTTTGCAAAGGAACAAAAGACTCACCAGCTTTGGCCACAAAAGTAAGCGTGAACAATAGAATTGTTGTGATTATAGTTTTCATGGAGCTATCTAAAGCAAGAATCACTCCAAGAGCTTGAAGATATAGAAAATTTATAACTTGCGAGGTTGTAAGTGTGAAAAGGTGCCTAAAGAATAGACACCTGTATATTTTTATTAATTATTCAAATACTTAAAGCCATCAAGATAGGCCTTATATTCTCTAACCAGAGTGCTTGATTTTCCTTCGAAATAATTTATTAAATGGCACGTTCCAGGTCTATATATCCCAGTAAGAAAAATTTTCTTGCACTTAATTTCAGCAGTACAAGACTGAAAATTGCATTCAATTTGTTTTCCTGTAAATGGATTATAAGTTAAATCATTTGTTAAAAGTGCTGCGTCTAAATTCTCTTCACATTCTCTTCTTAAATCTTTTTTTGCGCTCACTGGACATAAAAAATCAAAAACCGATTTTTTATATTCAACAAGAGAAGAACTTGCTTTTAAATTAGAAGTTCCGATAAAGCTCAGCATAGATTTTGCCATCGCTCGCGAACAATCTTCTGGTGAATTTTTAACACAGAAAAACTTATAAAATGACAGACCTCCATCTCCGTACTCTCCCCAAAATCCAGTGTATGGATTATTGTCTGGTTTGAGTCTCAAACAAATTCCCGAATTACATTTCATTGTTTCATTAAAACTTTTATCGTTCGTTGTTGCCCAATCACTATTAGGTGAAAAACCTTCTTCCGTTAGATAAAAATTACCATCGGAG
Source organism: Bacteriovorax sp. (assembly GCA_030654205.1). Taxonomy (GTDB): domain Bacteria; phylum Bdellovibrionota; class Bacteriovoracia; order Bacteriovoracales; family Bacteriovoracaceae; genus Bacteriovorax. Next base: position 8,049 of record JAURXW010000504.1, on the reverse strand, counting down.
TGCAGTTTTTGAAAATTACTTGAAGTCATCGCCCCAGAAACAGGAATTCCCCATGCGCCTGATATAAAAGGAGCTAAGTTATAGCCAGCATTACATCCATGAAGAAATGCATAAGCATCTTTTGTAAAATGGCCTTTTAATATTTCAATATTTTTTGTATTTGTATTTAAACGATGAGACTTACTGTCCAAATGAATTCCGTATTGAGCGGAGCTATGGCTAAAAATATCAATTGAAGCAATTTTGTTAAACTTAACAGCTACATCTAAAAAAGCTTCCCCATTAAAAGTGGTCTTGTTTTCAAATTGAAAATTAAAACCCCAATTCTTAAGTGCTGCAACATCGTCAATCCCTGGCTCATTCGCAGTTATTAGTACAATCTGCTCGTTTGGATAGAGTTGGTTATACTTTAGAGCTTTTCCACGAGCGACTTGTTGAAACTGTGTCCCTAGATCGTCTCCTCCTCCTGTCACAAGAACTCTCGTCGGAAGATCATAGTTTATTTTTTCTGAATTATAAGTGACCACTAAAAAAGCATTTGATTCAAAAGCTAACAAGCTCATTATAAAAAAAGTAGCAATTTTAAGCATTGTATTTCTCCGTATAGATATTTTGTTGAAACATACGAAGAGTGCGGGGCTTTGCAAAGGAAGTGAGTATTTTTTACATAACTTTTAAGAAAAAAAAAGGGCCGTTATAAAACGACCCTTTTTTATTTAGGAAATTTAAATTCTAATTAAAGAGTAATTCCAAAAACTTCTGGAAGAAATTTTTGTTCAAGATTTTGTGAACTTGTTCCAATTTTAGCAGCAACTTTAGCAAGAACATCACTTTTTACTTTTGAATCAGTACCAGCAGCTTGAATTTCTTCTACACTAACACCAGTAAGTGATTTTAGATCACCCAGAAGGGCCGCTTGATCATTTGCAGTTAATTCACCGTTACCATGTGAAAGCATTTTTTCAATTTTTGAACCAAGAGTAACCATTGACATAGATGTTTCAAGGCTTACGTTATAAACGAAAGAAACCTTAGCAGCTTTTTCGAAAAACTTTTTTTGCTCTTGTTCTTTAGCAAGCAAACTTACGTCTGTTGATCCAGCTTCATCTTCATATAGGTATCCTGAATTTCTTCCTTCGTAATATCCTGTAGAATAATGATAATCGACAACTTCGTAATCATTCCCCCAAGAGTCCCCATTTGCTCGTCCTGAAAGAACATCACTTCTCTCAATAGATCTAAACTCTGAAGCGACTGCTCTATTATTTGAATAATAATCATAATAAACGATTGAGCGGACATAATTTAAACTAACTGCCTTATATTCAGAAAACTTTGCATCCCAAATAACAAACCATTGCTCTTGTCCTGGCTTTGTTGAGCGAAGTGTTTCATTTGTATATAACTGGATTGCTGTTGAATAAGTTCCATCTACTGTATTAAGGGCAGACACGAATTCTGAAGCTAGAACGTTTGGAGAAGTTGTTGGACCGTAACTAGATGTAGATCCACCGCCACCACCACCGCCACCGCAGCTTGCAAGTGTAAGTAGTGCTGAAACCAAAGTTGCTTTTACCAATGTCTTGATATCAATTTTCATTTTTTCTCCCACTTTTGCCGTAGCAAAGCTACGTCCGTTTTCTATTAAGTAACATTCAAGCTTTTCTTAGTCGACAAATATACTCAGGTGTAAGTCTTTCTTTTTTCTTGCAAGAGTTTTAGTCACCTTTTGGCACCATTAATTAAAGCTAGCACCACGATGTGCCGTTAAACCACAGAGATCGATTTTTAGGAATGCCCCATGAAAAGTTTACTTATATTATATTTATTACTTTCCCAGTCTTTAGTTAAAGCTGATGAATTAGATAGAATAGAAATCCTTACTCCAATCGCTTATGATCTCCAAACAAGCTCTACTAAAACAATGCAGTCAAAAGTTTTAGTCAGTCTCGGTGATCTAGTTAATATTGATATTGCAGCGATAGTTAATAATAAAATTGCGCCGAACTCCAAGGCACTCGCTAAATACTTCCCGGCCCCAGGTGAGCTAGATCTTTTTGTTAACTCCATTGTTGCCGAAGGTAAAAATAATATTATTGGCAATAGCTTAACTGATGGCAAGCTCATCAAATTTTATGAACATATTGGTAAGAAATTAATTGGCGGAATAACCGATAAAATTCTTGCGACTAGTGGAGTGAAAGATGCCGATCGGCGTGAAATTTGGGTTAAAAAAATACTTTTACCCTTTCAAGGTTGTATAAATAGATCAAAAAATTCTAAATACGACGCCGATCATTGCATTGAAGCTTTAATTAAAAGTTTTGCTCTCAGTGCGGGAGTTGGCCTGGTCTATGAACTATCAAAAAGCAGTCTTGATTCTGCTCTACCTAAAGCTCAACGAGATGCCTTTAATCTTAGTCAAGTTCAGTTGTACAAAAACTGCTTAAAGAAAACAAAATCTGCAAACGAGGATGTTGAACCATGTGCACTTGAAGCCATGAGTTCTGGTGTGCAAAAAATAACAGATTTAAAATTATCAAAGGTTATTAATTCCGCATCTTCTTCACCCGCGACTGCAAAATCTATCAAACAAACTGTCTGGTCCGAGTTTGCAACCTGTACAAAAAAAGTAGGAAGTGATGAAAATATAAAAATTGGTCTTAATGAACAATTCATAGATTGTATTGATACTTTAATTAAAAATACAGGAATGCAGCTAGTTCAAGATAAAATACAAAATACCCCAACACTGCAATTAAGTTTTTCAAAATCTGAATTATCTAAACTAGCTACTGATAAAGTTCAAGACTTTAAAGAATGTGCTGATGATTTAAAAAAATCTTCAACTCGAAAAAATGGAATGCTGGATACCTATATTTGCGAGACCGCAATTACAAATGATTTAACTTATCAAGTTGTCTTGAAGTCTTTGGCCCAAACGGCGAAAGAAGCTTTCAAGAAAGATAAAAATCAAGACATGGTTATAAAAATTAGCGACGAAGGGAAAACTTTTTTAGACCAATGCTGGGATAATAAACAAACGCTAAATTCACGTGAAGCTTGTTTGAGAAAAACAATCTTGAGTTATTCTCAAAACATCGGTTTTATTAAATTAGACAAATCGATCCCCTCTGATTTAAAAAATAAAAAAGAGCTTATTCAAAAATCTCTCAAAGAACTTGGTAATTGTCTTGAACAAAAAATTCCTCGCAATATTTCTGAAGATAAAAACCTAAAAAGCCAAACAGATTTTTGTGCTAATAGAACTACTCTAAGTGTGGCCCTACAAGTGGCCAACGAATCAATTACTTCTATCGCAACTGAAAAAAAAATAAGCGAAGTCGAAACAAAAATGATGATAAAATCTTTTGTCGAGGATAAATTTGCAAATTGCCTCGGAGCTACTCCTTCGGAGGAAAAACTAGATGACTGTACTGGCAATCTAAAGACCAGCGTCGCAATATCAATGGCCACGAATCAAGTTCGAACAAGTGCTGAAGGTAAACTTTCTCCTGATAAAACTAATGAATTAGTTCTTAAGTTAGTAAATCAAAACTTTGGAAATTGTATTGGCAAGAACCCTTCTAGTAAAACACTTGATGATTGCGTTGGGGAGCTAACCAAATCAGCAACAAAATCAATTGTCATTGGCTATGAAAAAAAGCAAATCAAAGAGCAAATTAACGCAGATCTCACTCCAGACCAACTTAAGTTAGTAGAAGATAAATTTATCAAGTGCGTGGACGAAACAACTCTTAGCACAGAGACCTTAAAAATTATCAATGAATGCACAAAACAATTTGCCCTAAGTTTTGCTCGAGCACTAGGTGAACTAAAGCTAAATTTCTTAATGAAATCTGTACTTGGATTAAATACCTATAAAGAACAAAAAGATAATATCAATCAAAGCTTAGAAAAATATAATGAATGCCTTGATAATTTAGAAAAATTTAGTATCCAGGATGGCGTATTAGAAAAACTATCCTCTTGCACTGATGGTTTGGAGCGCAGAGGTCTTAATATTGTCTCAAGTACTGTTTATGCGTGGATGAGCACCCAAGAAAAAGACGCTGCTACCAATATGATTAAAAATGAATTTGCCAAATTCATTCCTTGCCTTGGCGGCTTTCTTCCCCCCACTCCATTTGATCCAAATCTAAAAAATGATGTAGACTCAATTTTAAAACCAGTATCACTTTATTTATCTCAATATATTGAATACTCTCCTGAAGACGCCAAACGTACCTTTGATGAAATTGTTAAAAGTCTCTCAAGCGATCTAAAAGATGTCGCCACAAATCCAGAATCAAGAAAAGCATTGATAGATAGTCTTTATAAAAATGGGGCCCTTGATCAGTTCTTAAAATCAATGGTTTTATCTCAGATTAAAGAAACTTTTGATCAAATATCGGACTCTGAACTTCCCAATGAACTACGCTCACAGCTTTTAAATAAAAAAACCTTTGATAAAATTTTTATGAGTAGCGAAGGCAAATTAATAGTAGACATGGTTATGGAAAAAATACTTAAACCTGTCCTCATGGATCAAGCAAGCCTAAAATCACCACTTATAGTTGCTGGCATGGACTCAATCAAAGATAAAGTTATTAAGCTTCTTGTCTTTTCTCCACTTTTTGGCGAGCAAATTATTAAGTCCAGTGTACAAAATAAAATCAACGAGATGAATGGGCTAACCCATTTCTTTGCAAAAGTTCTCTATGGTGGCGACTCTCTTGTGTGGGATAAAGTTCGAAATACTCCTGATGGAAAAATTGCAGAAGCCTATATTAGAGACAATATTCTTTTACCAAGATTCAAGGGAATTAGTTTAACTAAGGCAGTCGAAAATAAATATAACAGCGACGCTGAACTTTTGGTTAAAGCTGCCGTTAAAAAATACGATTAAGAATTTATGGAAATATCAAGTGGTACTAATTTTAAAATTCTAATTGCTGATGAAAATATCATTTTTAGAAATAATCTCGCAACTAGCTTAAGGCTTCAACGATTTGTTGTTGAATATGTGACGGGAGGATTTCACCTGATGCATGTCTTAGAAAAAGATCGCGACTGCTCACTTATAATTATCCATGAAGATATGCACGATATGCCTGCAGCTGAAATAATTTTACTCGTCAGGACAATTTTTAAAAAGCCAGAACTTCCAATTTTATTTATCTCTAAATATAATGACGAAGAAAGAATCTGTGACATGATTTTCAATGGCGCCAATGAATATATTGTTAAGACTGACAATTTTCAGGCCATTGTTGAGAGGGCAAAAAAATATTTGGCAATTTCGAAGAATTCTTGAACTTATATTGGCACTGCATATCGACGAATTACCTCACTCTGTCTTATGATTCACTATAACTATAACTAAAGGAATATGCGTATGAAAAAAATTAAAGTGGCCAACCCGGTTGTTGAATTGGACGGCGATGAAATGACCAGAATTATCTGGAAATTTATTAAAGATAAACTCATTCTTCCTTATTTAGATGTTGAAATAAAATATTACGATTTAGGAATGGAGCATAGAGATGAAACAAATGATCAGGTTACGATAGATGCTGCTGAAGCCATCAAAAAATATAATGTTGGAATAAAATGCGCGACAATTACTCCAGACGAGGCCCGCGTAACTGAATTTAAATTAAAAGAAATGTGGAAGTCTCCTAATGGAACGATTAGAAACATTTTAGATGGAACAGTCTTTAGAGAGCCCATTATTTGCAAAAACGTTCCTCGCCTGGTTCCCAATTGGACCAAGCCAATTATGATTGGTCGCCATGCTTTTGGTGATCAATATAAAGCAACAGATTTTGTCACAAAAGGCCCAGGGAAGTTAACCCTTACTTTTGAAGGTACTAATGGTGAAAAAATTTCAAAAGAAGTTTTTACTTTTAAAGGTGATGGCGTCGCACTGGCGATGTACAATACCGATGAATCAATCATGGGATTCGCACATTCGTGCTTTAATATGGCCCTTACGAAAAAATGGCCGTTATATTTTTCTTCAAAAAATACAATTCTAAAAAAATACGATGGTCGCTTCAAAGATATTTTTCAGGACATCTATGAAAATGATTATAAGAAAAAATTCGAGTCTCTAGGAATCACTTACGAACACAGACTTATTGATGATATGGTCGCAAGTGCTCTTAAATGGAATGGAGATTTTATTTGGGCCTGTAAGAATTATGACGGTGATGTTCAATCAGACACTGTGGCCCAAGGTTTTGGTTCCCTAGGCTTAATGACTTCTGTGCTGATTACGCCTGATGGAAAAACAATGGAAGCTGAGGCTGCACATGGAACTGTTACTCGCCACTTTAGAATGCACCAACAAGGAAAACCAACTTCAACTAACCCAATAGCTTCAATTTTTGCTTGGACTCGTGGATTAGGTCATAGAGGCAAGTTGGATAATAATCCTGAGTTGATTCACTTTTGCGAAACATTAGAAAAAGTTTGTGTGCAAACTGTTGAATCAGGAAAAATGACAAAAGATCTGGCCGTTTGTATTTACGGTGAAAAGGTCACAACTGATCAGTTCTTAACAACTGAAAAGTTTTTAGATGCACTTGATTCAAATCTTAAAATTGCTTTAAAGTTCTAATTTTAAAAGGGCCTCTCATTATTTCAAGATAATGAGAGGCCTATCTTTTTTACACACTGGCTAGACGCCTCATACTCCCCGTTCTAAAAACAGCTATAAATCTCTAGGGGGAATCCAATGAAATACTTAACGCTATTAAGCTTACTTTTTGCCTTTAATGTTAAAGCCGAGACTAGCTCTGACGACTTAACTTTAGCTGATGAAGCAATTCAAGCCCCAACAATGGATCTTGAAGGACAATATTCTGTTAAAGAAGAAAAAAAGATTGCAGCTCCAAAAAAAGTTATTAAAAAATTAACACAATCTGATCGTTTAAAAATGATTAGAGAACGTTTAGAAGAACGCAATAAAATTATGGTTGAAAGAAAGATGGAGCAAATCCGCTTTCAACAAGAGTTAGCTCTGGCACACAAGCTTGAGCAATCAATGAATCAAACTCTTAAAGCAATTGATTCCGTTAAAAATTAATTTGTGTGCCTAAACTTTCAACAGATAAAATTTACCTGTTGAAAGTTTAGTCATTTTTTTTTGTCTTTATTTTTTTTATCCTTGAATATCGTCTAGATAGCTTCTGGCACATCTCTTGTATTAGATATATTTATCTAAATCCAAGGGAGCCCATTATGAAAGCTAACAAATTTTTTATCTATTCAGTAACTTCACTTTTGGCCCTACCATTAATTTCTTCAGATTTAATTTTAACTTTAAAACATATCCCCGGAAGAATGCCCGCCAGTGATAATATCGCTGTAAGCGCACCTGAAAAAAAAGCTATTACCGAAAAAGAAATGAAATCCTTAAAAGACGCTCTTCTTCAAGCAGAAGTTAAATTAAAAGAAACAAAGTCGCTGTTAGATCAAAAAGCAATTGAAATTGATTTATCCCAACAAAATATTGATGAAACGACACGTCTGTTAATCTTACAAGAAGTTGATCAAGCGTCTGATGTCAGAAAATTAAAAAATGAAATCACAGGCTCAATCATAAAAGAACTGGAAATAAAACCAGTCCCTGTTGAATGTAAGTCTGAATCAAAAGGTGAAAAGCTTGAGGCAGATATTAAAAAACTCTTGAATGACAAAGAAGAAATAATAAGCAAAATTGAAATTTTAAAAAAAGAAAAATATAAAAACGTTATGCCCAATAGTGAATACTCTCAAGCCGAAAATTATAATGTTATGGGTTTGATGTCACAAATGACAACGATGTTCACAACTCAAATGCAACTTCAAATGCAAATGATGAGCATGTTCTCACAAATGCAAATGAGCATGAGTCCACAATTAAATTCACAACAGTATTTACCTCAATTTACTTCCTCAGGCATGGACTTCAACTCAATGAATAAAATGAATAATTATAATAATAATTTTGGATATCCAATTCAAAGTGAAAATATTAATCCATCTGGTTTAAGAATTGGA
>JAURXW010000493.1 GCA_030654205.1 Bacteriovorax sp. | reverse complement strand
CGGTGAAAAGAGCAAATCAAACTTCGGTAAAAAATGAGTAACATGGATTACTACAATTACAAAAACGTCATTCAAATATTTTTTAAACAAACTATAAAAAAAAACCGTCCATGGCTTTTGATTTAAACAAAACTTAAAATCTTTGCCTCACTATTTGGATTATGAAGAGACAAATTGTCACTTATCCCAGATATATCGACCCCAGCTTTTCTTATGTAGTACTGCATCGTCTTAAGATCCTTCCACCCGGCCATCGACATAACCTTAATTGGCGGTATCCCTTTCGAGAGCATCAACGTGGCCCAACTGGCCCTTAAATCATGAAACCGTATCACTGGAAGCCCTAGTCCCATTAAGAACATTCTTAGCTCTCGCGCTTGCTCACTCTTATCCCATTTATCAATTCGAGGGAGAACAAAATTTGAATCATGATTTTTAAGCTTCAACTCTTTTAAAATAAATAAAAGCTCAGGAGCAATTTCAGCCAATCTATCATCACCCGACTTTGTATCTTTAAATCCGTCTTTAGAATTCCACGAACTATCAACCAAAATCCTTCTTTGCTCTAGATTCACTTTATCCCAAGTTAGTGCATAAAGTTCTCCATTCCTCATTCCAGTATAAAGCGCTGTCGCCCAAATTTCATACCATTCACAATCCATAATTTTAGCTTGAGTTAATAAGACTTTAATTTGTTCTTGAGTTAAAACCTTTTTGATCTTGTCTCCAATTTTAAATTTCATTAACGGCGTTGGATTATTCGGTATCAGAGCTTTTTCAACTGCGTATGTAAATGCACCTCTCACATATTTCAAAATGTTCTTTTGGTGACTAACTGACCGATGGGCCACATGCTTTTGAATTAGCTCCCTTATGTTGAAAGAAGTTATCTCATCAATTAATTTATCACCCCATAATTTCAACGTATGTGCCTCAAGACATAATCGATAACTATCGACTGTCTTTCTTGAGACATCTCTTTGAGAAAGATCAGCAATATAATCTTTCACTAAATCATTCCACGTTGGAACAATTACACGTTTAAGCTTCAAGTCCATTTCAAGAACAAGTTGCTTTTCAACTCTGAGTGCTTCAGCTTTTGATTTAATACCCTTTCGAATGATCGATAGCGGTTTTCTCGTCAATGGATGTCTCTTGCTGTAAGAAACGATCCAATAGTTTTTTTTCTCGTTAAACTTAATTCCCATGTCGATTTCCTTTTGGTTGCGACATGAGTTTTTCTTTCAGTTCACTTAACAAGTATCGATTACTTCGCCCAAATTTATAATAAGGAATATTCCCATTACTTGTTAGGTTCATTAATCTGGCAACACTGACTCTTAAATAATCAGCGGCCTCTTTGCTTGTAAGCATTTCACTATATTCAGTTTTTAAAGAACTATGTTGAGATTCATACAGTGTGGAGTCTTCCTCTTTCAAGTTCTTTTTAACATTAAAGTCTGGATTTAATTTAGAATATTCAATAGCACCTAATTTCATGACCCCACCTGTGTAACAAACCTAACAAAATAGAACCTTGAAAAGCAGTAATGCTTTAATGGCTCAATTAAAAAATAGAGTAGTGGGGATGATTGATAGAAAAAATATTCGAAAGATTTAAATTGATTTTTAGAATTAAAATAGACGGTTAGATATCATTTAACTCATTAGGATAAGGGGCATAATTCTTATATGCAGCACTGAAAAGAAAAACCAATAAGCCTCTTTGATCCATCAATCATCCCCACTAACTTATATTTTAACACTAAACTATGGGATTTTTAATTCGCCATCTGTGGGGGGCTTATTTTAGTGAAGCGTCCCTCACTAACCTCGGAATTAAACTACATATACTCGAAAAAGCGGAACCACAAACAGAGTGGGAATTGAGGCTGGAGCATCTGGAGGAATGGACTTGAAACTACTAGAAAAAAATCTAGCTACTTTCACCTCCCTTTCCTTTCTCATTCCCCTTCCCTACGTTCCCACTATTTAGGAAACTACAAATGCAAATTATTAACAACAAACTCTTTATCAACGACAAAATCAAAAATGAATTTAGTTCTACCAACTACTCTAGCCAAGAAAGTAGAAATGATTGCAAGCCAACAACTAAGCAATTAGAGCTGATAAAAAGGCATAAAATTTATTATGACAAATATACAACAAAGCTAGAGGCATCCATAAAAATTTTTTTATTTATAGAATCGTGGAAATGCAACAAGACAACCGGAGTATTTTAAACACATGAAAAATTCACCTATATTGAATTGGCCAGTCAAGTCTGCATCATACAAACAATTAGCTTTACTAAAGAAACTAAACATTTACGACGGTCCAAATATTACTTCAAAGTTGGCATCTTGTAATATAGCCGCAAAGCTTGATATGAAAAAAGCTAAAATCACACATGCTTTTCTAGATCATTCTATAATTCCTGCAAGTTTAAAACTTAAACGAATCATCACGAACAAAGGAATAACCGTTGCAAACGACATTAGTAGAATGAATGCAGTGGATATATTATCTGAACTTGGCTTTAGCGTTGATACTAATGATGTTGTTACTCAAGATTAAAATTGTAACATTATCAAATTTGAATACTCAGAATGTTTACCGCTAAAATTTTATGTGCATGACTATCTGTCATTACAAATCTACAGTGCTGCCCCCCTCCCCCTCATCTTTTTGGTGAAGTCACATCTACCATTCAAAAGAGATACATCTTTATTGTTCTGACTATGTGCCCACCATAACGTCCACTATCTAGTGCGTTCCCAATGACAAACGTGCAAATCTCGCGATAGCAGTTTAATAAACACAAAGAACTTCATTGAATAAAATGCTTGAAATATTTTTCTTTCATAAATTAATGATCACTCCCCAGTAAGAAATAGTCTTACCAATGTTGCAAACAGCTCCATCGCTCGAGATCACTTTAAATTAAATTAAATTATTATTTTCAACCTCTTGCTTAAAATATTTATTCACGCTAATTATTAATAATTAGAAAATAATAATATAGTTATTTTAAGTTAAAAAAAATGTGGTGAATTAATGAATGATATCTGTAAGCAAGTAAGTGAACTGGAGTTATTTTTATCTCAGTATAAAAACAGAAATACTTACTTGGCCTACAAGAAAGCACTGACGACCTTTTACGCATTTCTGAGTAGCTACTATCCTGCAATGACTACGCTCGATGGGGTTACTTTGGAAGTGATGATGGACTTTCAATCTAAATTAATAGCTACTCAGAAAGCAAAAAGCATTAACTTAACAACTTCTGCGGTTAGAATCTTTTTTGACTTCATCAAAGAAAGAAATATTATCCAACTGAACCAAGTTAAACTTTTAAAACCTATTCCGGTAAGTAGACGCGAGCAAAAAATCACATGCATGAACTTGAATGAGACTCATCAACTTATTAAATATACCAATCAAGTTGGTCAAACGGCCTATGATGTAAACAATAAGATTTTGATTTTAATTTTGTTAAATAGCGGACTACGTTCAGAAGAAATGACGTCACTAAAAATCAAGCATATGGTGGAGAACAATGATCTTTATACTATTACTATATTAGGAAAAGGTGGCCGATTTCGTTATATCACATTGTCGAAAGAAGTTACTAATAGAACTAAAGAACTTATTAATGAATTCATTATAACTAGTGGATTTAATCTTGATGAAAATGATTATCTTATCCAAAATTGCTCAAGAGGTGAAAAGTCAAAATCGGAAAAGCCTTTGGATAGGAGTTGTATGGTTGCTCGTATTAGCAAACTTGCAAAAGATGCGGGCATTGAAAAACGTATAACTACGCACTCTCTCAGACGAACATTAGCAACTATTTTATATTCAAGAGGTACGCCAGTTGAAAATATTCAGCGCATTTTGGGACATGACGATATTAAAACTACTTTATGCTACATCGATTCTGAAATTGATAAAGAAGTAAGTTTGAAGTGTGCTGTAAATTTAATCTAGGATAAATTATGTTTAAAAATATTAGTTCTTTCTTTGGCTGTATGTTCATGACCAACAATTATCACAAACGTACATCAGACAAGCGTATTGAGGTTATAAGACGTATTAAGCTTTCAGTCGGTGTTTGTAAGGGTATGAGAAAAACTTCTGGCATTGGGGCTTCTATGGCGTTAGCTATACCGAGGGAAATTTACCTGATGCTTAACAATGCAGAACTTACAGAGTTATTAGAGCTTCATGATATTGCGACTATTAATAATAAAACTCATGACCCATTTGCTTGGGTAGTTTACTGCCCTTCAATTATAAATATAAGTATCGACATGAATCAAACAGCCATAAAAGAATTAAGAAAGTTTGAATTCTTCAGAATCAGAAGTAGCATTAGAAATTTTAATGACCACTCTTTTATAAATCCATCAACTGCAAAAATAGAAAGTTAAAAACTGTTCAGATTTTAAATTGATCATTTCTGGCTGTTTGCGTAAAAAACTTAAATACTGTTTGAAAATAAATTTCGATAATACTTCAATCGCGCCTCTGTTTCATCAGTCTCAAACCCCAAAGAGCAAAGTAATCTATAAAAATCTTTTGAATGGTTCAGTTCAATTAAATGGCAAACCTCATGAGCAATGACATATTCAAAAGATTCACGAGGAAGCGCTAGTATCTGCCAGTTAAAGATTAAGTCACCAGTAGGTGTACAACTTCCCCATCTAGCCTCGTAATCTTTAATAGAAATAGACTTCGCATTACAATTCAATTTTTCACAAAAAAATTCAACTCTAGGTATAATTTTATTTAACGCTTCGGCCTTATACCATTTTATTAAAGACAGCTTCACTAATTCAGATTTGCTCTGTTCAGAATTATCATCGTTTTCAATCGTAACAACTGGGACAACAAATCGATCATCCTTAAGTGATGTTTCCCCGAAACCTTCAATCACCTTTAATCGGTATTCACGGCCCAAAATAGGTAACGATTCACCAGAAATGAACTCACGTTCTCTCCAAACGGGAACATCTTTTATAAGGCGCTGCTTTTCAATAATCCATTTTGTTTTTTTAGAAACTATCTTTTGTAATTCAGTTTCGGTTGATCCTATTGGAGCAATAACTTTGACCAGATTCCCTGGCCATACTTCGAGAGTAGTTGACTTCACCTTCTCTGAATATTGAATTTCAATATCAAAACCGTTCATACTTCCCTAAATTTAGTTTTAGCTAGTCACATAAATTCTTCAGTCACAGAATACACAAGTTTTTTATCTTCGCTCACATCACAAAAGCTGCAATCGCCTAAAGTTCTTCTAATTTTTTTCATCACTTCTTTTTGTTCAGAATCTCTGGTGAAAAAATCTACGATATTTGTCGCCTCTTTTAACATTTGAACAAGCTTTGTTGTACAACCGATGATCTCAGCTTCAAGCTTTTTATCCTTAGTTCTGTCTGGAAACTTTTCTAATACTTCCTTTTGCAAAGTCATAAAAAAAGCCAATTCAACTTCTGATAAACCAAACTTTTTAGCTTCATCCTTTAGATTCTTCTCTATTCCATCTCTAAAGTTAAGAAGTAATTGAACAAGTTCTTCCCATTTTTCATGTTTAGATTCCAGAATCTCTTTTAACTTTTTACTTAATGCTCGGTAATATTCTGGGTTCTGCTCAAGATTATCTTCAATATGCTTTTTAATGGCATATTCCATTTCCAGTGCCTGAGTCTGCGGTTCTTTATGCTTTTGAACCGAATCAACAAAGTTTCCATCAAACAATTTGGTCGGTGGAATTTTTGGGTCAACTCCTTCAGAAAAAATATGCTCGTCTATAAGTCTTCTGACTTTTTCACCAGCGTCTACTATATTTAATTGCTCATCTCGATATAAATTCCTAGCGCCATGATTGATTTTGCCAAGTTTTTTCATATCTGAAATAAAAGGTGTCGCTCCAGCATCAGGAAGGATGGCATTCATGGATTTGAGAAAGTTTTTAAAATCAATTTCAAACTCAGCCCGTCGCCTTTCATCGCTTAGACTTACAATGCATGCATCAATATTTTTCAAATCCATTCCCTTAAAAAACTCAATCACTTTTGCGTGACGAGCTTCAAGTTTCGGAATTTCATCTTTTAAGGGTTGCAATGCCCCTTTCACATCTTGGGCCGAGAACATCTCAAGAGCTTCTTTCAAGTAATCGGTTAGACCGTAATAATCAACAATGTAACCATATTCTTTACCGCTCTTGGTTCTATTTACCCGAGCAATAGCCTGCAATAGAGTATGTTCTTTTAATTTACGATCAAGATACATGACCTGCTCAATTGGAGCATCAAAGCCAGTGAGGAGCTTATCTTTAACTATAAGAATTGAGAGAGCATCCTCTTTCATTGGTTTCTTAAATCGCTCTATGAATACTTTGTTTTTTGCTTCGTCTGTATAAGGTCGAAACTCAGGAGCATCATTGTGGTTACCAGAAATAATAACTGCTGATTCAGGGCCACCTAATCTATCAAGTGCATCTTTATAAAGAATAGCCGCTCTTCTTGAAGTACAAACAATCTGGGCCTTAAATCCTTCTGGACGAATTTTTCCATTATAGTGATTGATGATATCAAGAGCGATCATCTCAATTCGTTTAGGGGCTTCTAGCACAGCATTTTCTTTACCATACTTTCTAATAATAGCATCTCGCTCTTCTTGAGTATTATCCTTAAAGTAGTTATCAAAAATTACATCAAGTGATTCACCTGTCATTTTAGTTTTTGATTCACGGCCTTCATAAATAATCTGAACTGTCGCTCCGTCTTCTACCGCTTGCTCAATTGTATATTGGTCAATGTAAGTACCAAACTCACGCTCGTTCTTATCTTCTTTCATCAAAGGTGTCCCAGTGA
>JAURXW010000484.1 GCA_030654205.1 Bacteriovorax sp. | reverse complement strand
CTACCAAGTTACTTTTTGTCGTGCTAACAGAAGAAGTGGTTGATTCTAGCGTTGGGGCGTGGACATAGGTCGTTGCTAATCCCGATGGACGAATTTCAATTTCAGTATTAGTTGCTGAATCAAATCTGTTTTGGGTAATTTTCCCCAAGGTTGAGATGGCATTTACGATATTGGGCCCTTTTGTAAGAGTGGTTGATTGTCCACCCGAATTAATATCAGTATAAAGGTTGCCATCGGAATCATAATTAAAAACTGAGTTGATACCATTTGGTTTAGTAAAGCTTGCAAGCAATCCACCAGCATCCTTATACATCATGCTGTATGTTTCATTTTTTGGATTGGTCACAGTTTTTAAATATCCATTGGTATCAACTGTAAAATAAGTGTGAATATTTTGAGCTGAAATAATTTGAGCGAGGTTGTTACTTGAATCGTATTGAAAGGTAGTGACTTTATTAAAGGCATCGGTGATGCTTAAAAGTTTTTCAGTTGTTGGATCATAATTGAAAGAATAAATGAGAGCACCAGTTAAACCGGTCTTAGTAAAAACTAAGCGACCGATGGAATCGAAGTAATAGACTTCTGAGCCGTTAGAACTTGCTACGCGATTATAGATGCCTTCAGAAGCTGCAACGACATTGCGAGAAGAGCCGTCACCGTCGAAGAGTTTGCTGGAAGCGGAATCGTAGAAGTGCCAGTTGGAAGGGAGCCAGCCGCCGAGGCCTAGTTTTTTAGACTTTAGGCCGCCGATTACGAATGAAAAGTTTTGATCGTCAATTGGTGCTGCATTGGATGCGGACTTGATTAGAACATTTCTTTTTACAGCTCCCCAGGTTTCGACTCCATTTTCTAATCCATCCCATTGATAAGTGTAAGTTTGATTGATTGTTGCTGAAACAGGCGCCGACAAAATAATATTATTTTGTGTATCACTGATAATGACAGTAAAGCTTAGAAGTCTGTTGGGAATAATTGAACTACTTAAAGCAATAAGGGATTTATATTCTGCTTTTTTTCCAAGCGTATTATTAGAAATATGAGTTAAGTAAAAAGGAACTCCTGTTAGTGAAATGGTTTCACCAACGGCCATATTAGAGGTTTGAATGATTGAACCGCAGCGTGTTCGTGAGTCAGTGTTTCGAATAGCAACAGTTTTAGGTTGAGGAGTGGGAGGGATGTTTGAATCATCGGGGTTGATACATTCATTTGGCAAGCGTAGCATGCCCAAGTTGCCACCAACTACTCGATTGCTGCCACAAATATAACCATTGCA
This sequence comes from Bacteriovorax sp., assembly GCA_030654205.1. Taxonomy (GTDB): domain Bacteria; phylum Bdellovibrionota; class Bacteriovoracia; order Bacteriovoracales; family Bacteriovoracaceae; genus Bacteriovorax. The sequence goes on along the minus strand of JAURXW010000484.1, from coordinate 5,935 downwards.
TGCCACGAGGGTCGTATTGACATCGTTAAAGGTGTACGACATTTCAAAAGATCCATAATAAAAATGCGGATTATTAGGGTCGCAGACTCTTTGATAATAAGTATTTGAAGTTGCACATGCTGAAAGTAAATCATGCAATCGACCTACATAATAAGCGTCGCAAGCTGCGAACAAATTTGAAGAAAAAAATGATAATAAAACAAAAAACAACCTCTTGATAAAAGCTTTCGTCATATGCGCCCTATAATATGAATTACGAATGAAAAATTATTCAGCCTTAAGGCTTCTCGAATGTTTTTTATAATAGTTTAAATAATTTAAAAAATTTTGACAAAAACGACAAGAAGCTTTTTAAGTGTAAAGATAATGTCAAGGTTGCTTTTATTGTCACTTTCTCTCTTAATATATTAATATAAAAAATATCCAACTAACTTTTTAAGGAGATTTGAATGTTTAGAAATATTAAAATTGGTGATATTCAAATTTGTATAACTCAGGATAATGAGGTTTCACCATATTGTTTTAAGATCTTTAGTATGGCAGCGGATGATATAAGTAAATATAGCTCTGAAGATCAATTCTGCTATGAATTTCATTTTAAAGATCAAAATCAAGAGCTATCATTTATGAAAATTCTTTACGCTGATTTATGTAAATGTAGCGAAGAAATTCAAGTAAAAAAAATACTGATGGATGGTATGAAAAAGTATCATTATGATTTAATTGATAATTATACAAAGGTGATTGTCTCTGTTGTATAAAGAATATGAGTTCAGTACATCATGCGTAACCAAAGCTCTCTTAATAATTTATATAACAATTTTTTATAGTTAATCTTTTTTTTATTGGTTTACTCTAAAATCTCTTAATGGCATATTCAATTCAGTCCAAGTCTTAAAAATCAAAACCTGCGGGACTGTATGAAGAAAAAGATCATTGTGTTCGTCTTGTTAGCATTTGGCGCTCTCAACGCCTTTGCAATCAGCGAAATTAATTATCAAAAAAATTTTGACTCAAAAATTATTCCATTCCTAAGCTCTATGAAATCAGCCTTTTTTCAAGGACAAAATCATATTGCAATTCACTACCGAACATTTTTACAACCACGAGCAAAAACATGTCTGGTTGTGCTCCCAGGCCGCTCGGAGCCCATCGAAAAATATGCAGAGTTGGTGTTTGATTTAGTACATAAAGATTCGGGTAAAGATTTAAATATTTTTCTGATGGATCACCGTGGGCAAGGATCTTCAGAGCGCTTAAGCACTCCGCTAGATCTGGGTTACGTAGATAATTTTTCAAATTATATTGCTGATGTTGAGACGTTTGTGAAACTTCAAAAACTAGATCAAATATGTGAGCATAAGTTTCTCCTAGCTCACTCATTGGGAGCGGGGATTGGCGTGGGTTTTATTTTAAAGCATCCTCATGTTTTTGACCGCGTGGCCATTATTTCACCAATGTTAAAAATTTTAACAAAACCTTATTCTTATAATATTGCCAGGGCCATTGTAGATTCATTTATCTTTACAGGGCATGGCGCTCAGTTTGCGCTTGGGCAAAAAGGATTTAATCCCAATGTGGAATTTGAAAACAATACAGTCACTTCAAGCCGTGAGCGTTTTTTTATGTCTATGGGGACCTATGAAGCTTATCCTGAGACAAAGCTTGGTGGAGTAAGCAATAAATGGATTCATGAAGTGATGGTGGGCACTAATGCCATTCGTTCACGCTATCATGAGATCGATACACCATTAAGAGTATTTCATGCGGGCCATGAATCGTTTTCGGAAACCAGTGAAATGAAAAAAATTTGTGATGAGGCAAGGGATTGCAAACGATTCTTTTATCCATCGGCCAAACACGAAATTTTGATGGAGAAAGATCAAACAAGAGATGGAGTCATTGATTTATTAAATGGATTTTTTTCAACGGCCATATAATAGATATTTGCATCTGCTTAAGTAAGGGAGTAATTTTACGCTGCATTTTTCTCTGCTTCCCAGATATCCAAATTCACTTGAAGATTCATCCACATTCTAGGAGATGTATCTAGAACACGGCCTAGAAGAACAGCAAAATCTGCACTCATTGCCCGTTTTCCGTTGATGATTTCGCTAAGTTTGGTTTGCATAGTTGATACTTTTATCTTGTCATCGGTGGCCGCTGACAGAAGTGCTGCAAATCCTGATTGAGTGTAGTTCAATTCATCTAGCCAGATATTTTTGAGTATTTCACCAGGGTGACTAGGTTTTCTTTCAATTTTTTGTCTTTTAAGTTTTTCCATAATGATCTCCAATACTTTTTAATGATAATCTTCAATTTTCATGTCGTAAAAATCATTTTGAATAAACTTGAAGGTGAGTCGCCAGCCGCTAAGTTTATTTATATCAATTGCGAATTCTTCGCTCCTTGTTCCTTTTAACTTATGTAGTCTTATTGAAGGAGGAAAGCCTTTTAATTTTAGCTCTACTAGTGAAACAACTGCGTCCATAATATCCATTAGGTAGATTCCTCGTCGCCAATATTCCTTGGGAAGTTTTTTTATTTTCCCGTAATGAAATAAATCAAAAGCTATTTTGTTTCCAAATTCTTTAATCACTAATACCTCTTTTTTAATATACCACTATACGGTAATACAGTAAATGCTTGGTCTGAAAATATTTCATGCTCTCTGGCTATTCAACTAACTGAAAACTGGAAAAATAGAAGATGATGAAAGGGGATAGAGGGGGATAGTGGATTTACAACTGAGGCAAGCTTGTTTCATCTAATTAATTTATTGATAGATTTTCTTTAACGTCCATATATAATAATTATTATGAAAATAATAATATTGATACTTCTAAGCCTCTCAATGTGTTCGTGCGCAGTTAATTATCATATGCATGATAATCATTTTGAAACTCCAGAAACAACAGGGGCCTATGGAAAAGTCGCTGCGATTATGGGTGTTGGAAATGGAAAAAAAATTGAATTAACTCCAGACTATACTTATACTTGGGCCTCTACTCAAAATCCTAAAATTGTGAGTGAAGGCTTTTTCACGGCCGGTGGAACTTTAGGCCTACAACCAGATATTGATCTTGGATTAAGTTATATAAGCAATTTGGGAGTGGTCCTTAAGGGGAAATATCAAGCTCTTGGAAAAAGAGGCGAGGTTGGTCCTCAAGTCGCTGGAGTATTAGAAATTGGTGGTGCCAATGAAGAAAAAAATGAGAGTACTAATAGTATGAAACTTGAAAATTCAATGTACGGAGCAAACTTAATTGCAGGATACCGTTTTGGAGTTTATTTTTTATCCTATTTTTCAATTTTTAGGGACAATGCTAAGTATGATTTAAAACAAACGAAAGCTTCAATTACTCAAAGTTTTAAAGGGGATTCATCTAACACTGGAGCAGCTGTCGGTGTAGAATTAGATCTTACTCCCTCAGCAGGTTTTATTTTGGAATTCACAAGAGCTAAGGCCGATTCTGCTAATTCTAAAATATATACAAGTTCATTTGGCGGGACTTTAAATATTTTATTGTTCTAGAAAACACATCGGATCTTTTTCGAATTGTTCGTAATTTTCAAATGTAATCATGATTAATTTTGCTTCGGGGAATTTCTCTTTGAATTTTTGCAATCCTTTTTCTGATTTTTTTCGGCCACTTTTAACTTCTATGGCGTAAAGTTGCCTTCCTTTTTTTAAAACAAAATCAACTTCATCATTACCCTCTCTCCAGTAATAAAGATTTTCATCTGTTCTGACTAATTGAGCGCCTACTATAAGTTCAAACACTCTTCCTATTTCTTCATTTTTATATTCATCTAAGATTTCTAAATAAAAGAAACATGGGGCCAGAGGAAGAATTTTTGGAGTAGAGGATTTAGTCAGAATTTTTTTACCAGAATATTTTTCCAATATTTTTACAAGAAATGCCCCTTCGTAGAGACTAAGATAATATTTAATTAAATCAGTGTTTCCCTTATTTTGAAGCTGACCCAAGAGCTTAGTATAACTTATTTCTTGTGCCGGATAAGACATAATTATTTCGAATGCTTGCTTGAACAATGCCGGACTTTTTACGTTGTGATAAAGTAAAATATCTTTTTCAATTACAGTGAGGACAATTGATTGTTTTACATATTTTGCCCACTCTTTAGTGTCTTTAAATATATAGGAGCCTGGATATCCTCCAAATTTTAAAAATTCTTTAAAGTTTAGTTCATAGCCATTTTTTGATTCTTCAAAGTTCCAATGAAAGGCCTGGTGAAGTTGAAATCGACCAGTTAGGCTTTCAGTTAATCCTTTTTGAATCTCAAGTGAACTTGATCCCAGCAAGATACATGGAAAGGATACTTTGTTTCTTTTGTCTTCATCCCAAAATTTTTTAATCACTACAGACCAATTTTCACATTTTTGTATTTCATCAATGACTAGAATTTTTTTTTCATTTCTCGCCATTGACCAAATTTCTAATAGCCAATTTGCGTTACTATTAAATACTTCATCTGCACTATAAAATTGAAATTGATCTTGAAAATGTTCATTGAGATATTTTAGAGTAGTAGTTGTCTTACCTACCTGGCGAGGTCCAATGATAACTTGAAGCAATTCACTTTTTTTGGCCAAAGCTTTATTTAAAGTAGCGACAAAAGGGAGATTGATCGTCTTTTTCATTTTGCTAGGATACTCTATCGTTTTTGATAGGTCAATCTTTCAAATATCAGTATTTGTCTAACTGTCTGTATTGTTTATGTTTTTTAGATTAGTATTTTGAAAGTAACTCTTTCATCTTTAACAAATCTGCTTTTCTCGAATGACGATCAATGAAAACACTTTTTTTATTACTTAGCGCATGTAGCTCAAAATAACCTTTATTTTCAAATTGTTTAAGCTCTGCTTTGTTGTGAATTTTAGCAATGTTTGGTGAATCCATAAAATGATCAACGGATAAAGCTTCGGCCGAATCAAGAATAAGAGTTTTTGAATAAACGGTGATGAAAAATATTTTGTAGATCAGTTTTAATTCTGTGCCTGATTTTTGAATATGCTTTTCATAGAAGAAAAAAGCCAGAAGAGTTAGTGGAGTTAAGATTAAAGTGTATCTGACAAGCTGGCCCAGGGCCCAAAGAGAAGTATCTTCATAATTAACGAGCTTTGTAATGGCCGAACTCGAGGCCAGCCACATTGCTGCAATTACCACAAAACTTGCGGCCAGATAGCCCCAAAATATCATGGGAAGTCCGTAAGTTTTGAGTATTAAAACAGACTTTTTTGGTTTTCCGTTTGCAGAGATTTCTAAAAGTTCGCTGCGTTCACCTTCAACGAGTGAGACTGGAAAGATATACATTAGGCCCATGGCGGTTTTGTCCTTAGATTTACACGATTCTTATAGGGGCTTATCATAGAAGCCTAGTACTAGAAAATAAAGCCTTTTTCTTCTGGAGAATTCAATGAAAAGATTCGGCCTGCTTACCCTTTGTTTGTTCTTATATTCCTTACAGATCTTTTCAAAAACCATCATTATATCTGATATTGACGATACTTTAAAGAAGGCAAACTCCGTGGGGAAAATACAAGAAGAGGCTTTTCATTTTTTCAAAAAAATTCCCTATATAGAAATGCGCGATCTCTTTAACGAGATAAAAATTTTTGAAAATAATAAATCTGAAACGACTGCCTTTTATTATGTCTCGGCCGCTTACAAAATTACTTTTGATGCCCAGGAATGGCTGCACAAATATAATTTTCCCATTGGCCGATCAAATCTGAGAGCACTTAAAAATAAAGAATCTACTTATGATTATAAACACGCAGTGATTAAAAATATATTACTAGAGGAAATGAAAACAATTGATAGTGATAATGGTGAAGAGCTACACGTCTTAATGTTTGGAGATAATGCTTCTGCAGATGCCCGAGTCTATAATGACCTAAGTAAAGAAT
>JAURXW010000480.1 GCA_030654205.1 Bacteriovorax sp. | reverse complement strand
CTTCAAAACTGAACTTCAGACGGAAATGAAAGATCTCAAAACTGAGCTTCAGACGGAAATGAAAGATCTCAAAACTGAGCTTCAGACGGAAATGAAAGATCTCAAAACTGAGCTTCAGACGGAAATGAAAGATCTTAGAAGTGAGATAAAAGGCTTCAAAACTGAGCTTCAAGCGGAAATAAAGGATTTGAGATCAGAAGTAAAAGCTGACATGAAAGAGCTAGAACACAACCTTACTGTCCGTCTCGGTGTTATGCTTGCGGCAAGTATTGGGATCGTCTCAGCTATCGTCAGTTTAAAACATTAATTTATACTGAACAAACAATTTTCAAACTCCCATGCCAGATAAAAAATCTGGCTTTTTTTTATCTAATAGTTGATCACTAGATTGACTAAAAAATGATCATTTACTCAAAGTTAAAGCTACTATGAATATATCCGATATAAAAAGATTGGAGGAATTATGTTAAAAAAAATTAATAAAATTTTATTTTTGGTAATTGTTCTTAATTTTATTACTGGATGTAATCCTCAAAAAGAATATAACACATATATTTTAAAACAAGGCTATATTCCCTTCATGCAACCCCTGGCCGATATCGGAGTGGGTGCTTTAATAGCAGGCACTCCTCAAAGTCTGCGATTTATCTCTCCACCTAAAACATGTTTTCCAAATACTTATAACGGTATCAATACAGAAATTCGCCAAGTCACAGCAGCGGATCTCCCAGAGATTGCAAAAAACATTTCATTAAATGCTGGTGTTGATGCAAATGTAATAGCGGCCAATGGAACACCTTTATTTAAACTGAAAGGCGATTTTCACCTAATTAAATCATTAGACGTTCACATTCAAGGAGCTTCCATTGAATATTTAGATGAATTGGTTTTCGCTGACTGGGTAAATTCTGGAATGAGTAGTTCCTGCAAAAATTATCTCATTAAAGGTGGAAGCTTTATTCGCCAAGCTCTTAGAGTGGATAAGATGAGCTTTCAGTTTAAAAATTCAGCCGGTGGACAAATTGTACTTACTGCCGACAATATCAAAAGCATGATTGATTTGGATGCTAATATAAAATGGGAAATTTCTAACAGCTATACACTAACAATCACTACACCTAAATATATTGGGTATCATTTAGCCAAAGTTTCTCCACAGGATCCATCTTCTATTGCATTGATTGCAAGTAGTCTCACCCCAGAAGGACAATTTAATTTTATAGCGGCACAAGCGTATCGCATATTTTTTCGTGGCTTAATGATAAAATGATTTAACTCAAAGATATTTCCGTGGATTTTTTAAATCAAAATCCACGGAAAAAATTATAACTAACTATTGATCCATCATCCCTTTAGTTTCTTCAACAAGAGTACGCAAAAGTTCTTGCGTTTTTTTATCAAGATTTAAATCTTTGGTCTTAGAAGACATTGCCTTTAAAAAAGCATTGGCACTCACGCCTTTAGGTAGTGCTGATTTAAGAGGAGTTTTCTTAGAAGCTTTAAGTAAACTTCCACTCGTAAGAATTCGAGCAAGCTCAGAGCGTTTTGTAACTTCACCAGCTAGAATTTTTTTCTCAACATCATTTTTAAATGAACCTTTATCCATTGCATCCCACTCAAGCAAAACATATTTTTCAATGTCATGTTTTTTAGCTGCTTCTTTCAGAGTGTGTGGCATTTTAGCAATTAACAATGAACGGTGAACTTCTGACTTAGAAATTCCAAGTGCAGCTTGAATTTTTCTTTCACTCGCTTCAGTAGCAATTTGGTAATTTAATATACCATCGGCCTTATCAACATAATGAAGTTCTTCACGGCTAGAGTTCTCTGAGAACTGAATCGCCATTAATTCTTCTTCTGTTTTATTTTCTAAAACAAAACATGGAGCCTTTTCAGCTTTATTGAAGCTAAGAGCGCGGTAGCGTCTTTCACCACAAACCAATCTGTAACGACCATTTTTATCTAAGTATAAAACTAGCGGTTGAATTAATCCATTGACTTCAATGTTTTTAGCCAAATCTTTAATTGAATCATCGTTAAATTTCGTACGAACTTGATCTTTAACTACGATTTCTTTAATTTGAATTTCAGCTAATTTTGCTCCTTGAAGCAAACGTTCATCTGAAATTTTAAAAATATCACGGCCTATTTTATCAGTGACCTTTTCAGAAAGATCTATCGTTGTTCTTTGTTTTTTAGATACACGGGCAGCAAATGTCTTCGACATATTTAAATCTCCACATCCATTTGAAAATAATATTGTCTATAATTATAAGTTAAGTGATTTCCACAAAATATCGTAATCAATACGACCTGCAGATTTCGCTCCCATAATACAAACTGGTCTTCTCGTTGAAATAGATTCTTGCATTTGAACAAGGTTTCTAATCATCGGTGTCGTTTGGAATGATTGAGATAACTCTTCCATTCTAACTCTTTCGATTTTTCTGCGAGGATTTACCATTGACGGAATAATTGAAAACTCAAGTGTTGGGTTTTCAGTTTCTTTGATAATTTCAAAAGTATCCATCAATTCTTCTAGACCATCGATTGAATAATCTTGTGCCTGTGTGGGAATGAGAACGCGGTTAGAAGCAACTAATGACATAATTAATTCATCACCAAGCATTGGTGGTGTATCAATAACAACGTAGTCGAAATCTAATTTGGCGTCTTCGAGTCTTTTTTTAAGTAAGCGCTCTTTTCTACCTGCTTCTTTTCTAATTTCGCTTTCTGAAAGAATTAAAAGCTTAGAAAGATTTGCCAAGTGTCGAGAGGCCGGGATAATTCTGATGTTTTTGTATAATTTCCCCGTCATTTCTGGCTTAACAATAACGTCTTCTACTCCAACATCACCAATTAACCATTCCGGTACTAATGTACGTTGAATTTGAATACCAAAACTTGAACTGAGATTGGCCTGAGAGTCTAGGTCGATGACCAATACTTTATGACCTTTGTTAGCAAGATAACAAGCGAGTTGGTAACATTGCATTGTTTTACCAACGCCACCTTTGTTATTGCCGATCGTGATAACTTCCATGAATCACTCCTGTTTTTATAATAGCTAATTAAAATGGTGAGGCTTTGAAAAGCAGATGTCAAAGAAAAAATGCCCCTATCGAAATCAATAGGACCGTTTTTTTTAATTTCGTTCAGATCGATAGTGCTATATCGTATTGGGATACTTATTTTTTGGAATCAATTTATGAAAAACATATTATTGCCTATCGCCTGTATGAATCTTTTATTACTGGCTTCGTGTTCATCGATCCCTACTTCAACTTATACAGTTACCAAGACGTCGCATTTAAAAATGAAAGCTCCCGCACCTCTCGCTGGCAAGACGGTATCTGGCCAAGAGATATTTCTTGGGGGATTTTCCGGCTTAATGTTGAAAGAAGTACTAAATAAAGATGAATTAATTTTTCAAACCATTACCGACCGAGGACCTAATGGATATATGAATGAAAATCTGGAGCGTCCATTTTTAATTCCGGAATTTTCTCCTCAAATCCCAACTCTTAAAATTAATTTAAAAGAAAACAGTTTTGAAGTTGTAGATATTTTAAAACTAAAGAAA
>JAURXW010000466.1 GCA_030654205.1 Bacteriovorax sp. | reverse complement strand
ATTCTTTTACTAAAATTGATTCGGCCTGAGTCGGCTTGTGAGGGGTCCCATAGTATAATGCTAACGTTCCCAGTAACTCGCCTTTCATGTTAAGAATTGGAACAGACCAACATGACCTGAGGTTAAAAGTTTTTGCGGCTTCAAGATAAGTTGCCCAAAGTGGATCGCTAAAAGTGTCTCGAACCACAGTCGTACTCTTAAAATAGGCTGCCGTCCCACAACTGCCTACTTTTGGCCCAATTTTAATTCCATCAATTAATTGGCAAAAACTCTCAGGTAAACTAGGAGCAGCAATATTTCGTAAACAATTATTTTTTTTATCAAAAAGTAAAATGGATGCACGCGCCTTTGGAAGCTTATCCTCTAGGTGAAGTAAAATGACATCAAGAATATTACTTAAATCTTCTCCAAAAAGAATTTGGCTTATGATATTTTTAATCTCAACATAAGATGTGAAAGTCTTTTTGTGATTTAAATTTGTTTTAGACTTTAATCGAGTCATTTGTTCTCCCAATATCAATTTCGGATCTAAAGTAAATTTACTTAAATTTTAAATGATTTTTTAAAGCTTTTAAGCATGGTAAATTTTGCCAAAAATACTATAGGATTTTACTATGGATAAATTAACCTGGAATCGGCTTAGCAAACTCGCTCTAACTGAAAAGGTCTGCCTTTCTTGGGGATTATTATTTTTAATATTATCTAGTGGAAGTACTTTAATATTTCCCCAGCTCACCCGTTGGCTTATTGATTTTGTTCTCACTCCCAAAAATTATGAATTACTTCTTCCGGCAGTTATAGGAATATTTTGCGCTTTTGTTCTCATGGGAGTCGCCGGCAGTTTGCGTTACTTCTTTTTTACCCTGAGTGGTGAGCGCATGGTTTTAAACCTAAGAAGAGAGCTTTACAAAAAAATCCTGGCCCAAGACATTTCATTTTTTGATAAAAATAGAACAGGTGATCTAATGAGTCGACTATCAAGTGACTGCACTACTCTTCAAAACACTGTCAGTGTTAACGTCTCAATGGGACTTAGAAATCTGGCCCAGGTTCTTGGTGGATTTGCCTTTATGTTTTACACTTCCTGGAAACTTTCATCATTAATGCTTTTGATGATTCCCCCAATTGCACTTTCAACATTATTTTTCGGAAAAAAAATTCGAGTCCTTTCGAATGATTTTCAAGGATCACTAGCACAAGCTAGTGTAGTCGCCGATGAGACAATTTCTGGAATAAGAACAGTAAAATCTTTTGTTCAAGAGCTCAATGAAGTAAATCGATATAATTCCCGTTTAGAAAATGCTTTAGACAAGGCCCAAAAAAGAGTAAAAACAATTGCCCTCTTTATGACCGTTGCAATGCTTGTAGGATTTGGTTCAATCTCTTTTGTTTTTTGGTATGGAGGACATCAAGTTGTAACGGGAGCTCTATCAATAGGAGATCTCACCCAGTTTCTTTTGTATTTAATGATAGTAGCTATTGGAGTAGGAAGTCTTGGAGGTCTTTGGGGTGATATCATGGCCGGTATTGGTGCAAGTAAAAGAGTATTTGATATTATTGAGCAACGTCCATTTTTAAATGATTCAGGCAAAAAAATTAATGATCTTTTAGGATCTATTGAATTTAAAAATGTCAGCTTTAGCTACCCAATGAGAACTAATGTTGATGTTTTAAAAAATATAACTTTCAAAATAAATCCTGGTGAAATGGTTGCGTTGGTAGGTCCATCGGGAAGCGGCAAAACAACAATAGGCAGTTTAATTCCGCGTTTCTACGAAATAAATTCCGGTGAAATTTTAATTGATGGAGAAAATTATAAAAACTATAATCCCTTTTCATTGCGTGAATATGTAGGTTTAGTCTCTCAAGAGCCAGTCCTGATTTCATCGACAATAAAAGAAAATATTTGTTACTCCAATTCAAAGGCCCTAGATGAGGAAGTGTATGCTGCTGCTAAAGCGGCCAATGCCTTAGAGTTTATCGAATCATTTCCTGAAGGGTTTAATACCTTAGTAGGAGAAAAAGGAATTCAGCTCTCAGGAGGTCAAAAGCAAAGAATAGCAATTGCCAGGGCCCTTTTAAAATCACCCAAAATATTAATTTTGGATGAGGCCACAAGTAATTTAGATACAGCGAGCGAGAGTCTTGTCCAAGAGGCACTCAACCGTTTGATGAAAGGCAGAACAACCTTAGTTATTGCTCATCGTCTTTCCACTATCAAAGAAGCCAATAAAATTTTTGTTATAGATAAAGGTGAAATTGTTCAAACTGGTACGCATGAAGAATTGGCATCAAATCACGATGGACTTTATTATCATTTACTACAGCGCCAATTTAGTTAAAAAGACTTTTCCTTTTTACTAATTGAAAAACTCTTATGGTCACAATTAAATATAAAAAGCATCCAAGCCCTATCATGATACTCATGATAAGCGGCAAACTAAAAAAGGCATCACTATCAAAAACATATTTCATCAAAACAATTGTTAGACCCGAGCCAAAAAGCAGGGATAAAATAATACATAAACTAATTAATAAAAAAAACTCTCTTGTATATATTTTTCTAATAAGTTTAATTTTTAATCCCATCATATAAAATAATGTCATTTCTCTTTTTCTTAGGTCCAAATGATTAAAGCTGACTGAAATTAGCACCACTAAAGCAACAAGCAAGGATAAAAGTGAAATGAATTTAATGGCGATGGCCATTAAATCAAAAACTGTCGTTATCTTTTTTACAAGTTCAGAAATATCTAACAGAGAAACATTAGGAAAAGATTCTGCAATACTTGAAAATATAAATCTTTTTTCTTCCAAAGAATTCACTTTAAATGAAGCCAGATAGGTTTTAGGGGCTTCTTCGAGTACACCAGGTTGAAAAAGGATGAAAAAATTTGGTTCAAAACTTATCCATTTCACTTCTCTAAAACTTGTAACAATACCAGGAAATGACAAACCACTAATATCAAATAATAATTGATCCCCTATTTTAGCACCAATTCTCGCAGCATAGGATTGCTCAAGAGAAATTTCACATGGCGCTTTATTTGGGTTACATTTTTCTCCATTAAATTTCCCTTCTACAATTTTTTCAGACCAAGAAAGATTGGATCGATAGCTTAAATTAACTCCCCTATTTCTCATTCTTTCAGAATCTTGATCCTCGCGAGTTGAAAATTGAGAACTAGTAGGTTCAATTTTTTTTTGCAAAACTTCATTATTAAGCTTAAGTAAACGACCTCGAATCATTGGGGCCAATAAAGTTTGATGCCATTTTTTTGAAATAACGAGTTCATTAAATTTTTCAAACTGAGAATCTTGAAGATCAAAAAGAAAAAGATCAGGCCTTCTATTGCCATAAGTTTCAGTAAACTCATGTCGTAATGAATTATCAATTTGAAAAATAAAAGTGGTTAGGGTCATTCCAATTAACAAACAAATAAATATAGTAAAAGACGAGGTAAAATAGCGACTAAGTGTTTTAGAAGCATGACGAGAAACAAAGCTAAAATGTTCTGCCATCTTATCCAATAAGATGGTAAATAATTTAAAGCATGTAGCGGCTAGACAAACAATAATCGCGAGAGTACCCAGAAAATACCCACCAAGTTTAAATGAGTTTGCCAAAAGCGTAGTTAAAAGAATGATATAAATTAAAAGTGGCAAAAAATAATAAAACTTTATTCGTTTTAGTTCAGCAGGTAAGTCTTGAAAAATCGTGGCAACAGGAGTTTGTAGAGCTCCCCAAAAAAGAGGGCCGAGTGCTAAAAGGCTTCCCCCCAAAGACAGTGCTAGAATTCTTATAAGTGAAATATATTGAAGTTTAAATATTATTTCTTCACCTACTAATCCTGAAAAAAAACCTTCGAGATAAGGAAGGGAGATATGAACAGTTGACGTAGATACAATTATAGCTACCACCGTAAGAACAATAAGCTGGACAAAGCTTGCTTTGAATAGAAAGCTGGTTTTTACGCCTAGTGCTTTATAAATCGAAAAAGTTTTAATCTTTTTAGACAAAAAATGCTGAGTAAAGTAATAAAGCCCAACCAGGCTTAAAAGATATGTCATCAAAGTAATTAGTGCCAAATAATCACTTAAAATATTTAATGAACGCGCAATTTGCTCACTTGATTCTTCCGGACCTACAATTTTTATACCTTTATCTGGAAGCAAATTGCGCAATTCTTGTTGAATTTTTTTTAAATTATTTATCGGTAATAATTTAATAGCATAAGCATAGCTAGCTGTTGAACCAAACTTAATAAGTTCAGTTTTTTTCAAATAATTGTAGGAAATAAATATTTTAGGAGCTAGATTAAAGCCACGAAATGATGAAAACTTATCTTCGGTAATTATTCCATCTACTGTAAAACTAAGCTCGCCAATTTTTAATTGCTCACCTTTTTTTATTCCCAATTCCCAAGAGAGATCCCGACTGACCCAAGCATAAGGTGTTGAAGATGAATGAAGTTTACTCCATTTCCCAGGGCCTATTAGCCCGACATTTTCTAAGACAACTCCGCCATAGTAAGGAAACTCATCGGACACAAAATTTAAATCTGCAAGTTTTGCAAGAGGGGCGTCCCCAGAAGTTTTTGAAACTAATGAATAGCTTTCAAGCCATCTGGCAAAATTTAATTTATTTTTTTTAAGATAATTTTCAATTGCCACACTTTCTTCTAGAGTTAGGGCCCTTCGACTTGAAACAGATAGGTCGGAAGCAATAAAGTTTTTAGCATTTTTAGATACTTTTTCTTCGATACCTCCTTTAAATGATTCCACTAATAATAGACCTACGATTCCTAAAGAGGCGCAGAGTAAATAAAACCAGTTAAAAGATTTATCAGATTTAAAATCGCGTACAAAAAAATTTAAGAATGACATTTGCCACCCATTAAACGAACAACACGATCGGCTTTTAGGGCAAGTTCTTCATCATGAGTAACAATAATCATAGTTGTTTTCATTTCGCGAACAATTTTAAAAAGTATTTCAATAACATTTTTTCCTGTTTCTCCATCCAGATTACCAGTGGGTTCATCGGCCAATAAAACAGGTGGACCAAAAACTAATGCTCTGGCAATGGCAACTCTTTGTTGTTCTCCTCCCGAAAGCATGGAGGGAAAGTGATCACTTCGATCTTTTAACCCCACAAGCGAAAGCCAATCAAGCGCTTTTTTTCTATCGTCAAGACCGTTAATTTCTAAAGGAAGTAAAATATTTTCAAGTGCTGTTAAGTGAGGAATCAAATTAAACTGCTGAAAAACAATTCCCAGTTTTTTTGCTCTCCACTCACAAAGTTTTTCTTCTGATAATTTTGTCAAATCAACTTGATCATAAATAATTTGCCCACTGTCTGGTTTTTCAAGCCCTGCCAGGAGAGATAAAAGCGTAGACTTTCCACTTCCCGACTTTCCTAAAAGTGCAATGACTTCTCCACTGCCTATATCCAGCGAGACATCATCCAAAACCTGAATAATGTTTTTTCCCTGAATGAATTTCTTGCCAATATTTCTAACTAAAATTTTCATAAATTTTTCTCCACAAATTGCGACACACGAATCGCAATGATTTCATGCCCACGCACATTTGGATGAATACCATCGGCTTGATTTAATTCTGTAATACCAGCAATGTCTTTTAGGATAAAGGGAAGAAAAGGAATTTTCTCTACAGAGCTTATTCTTTTATACATAGATTCAAATTCTTTGGTATATTTTATCCCATAATTTGGTGGCATTAATAGACCAAGTAATAAAACCTTAATATGATTTTTTTTAGCAAGTTGAACTATCTTTCTCAAATTTTTTTCCGTCTCAATAATTTTCAAACCGCGCAAGCCATCATTGGCCCCTAGCTCTAAAACCAAGATATCTGTTTTCTGTTTTAAATGCCATTTCAACCTACTTTCACCACTCGCAGAAGTAGCACCACTAACTCCCCCATTTGTAACGGCAACATCAAATTTCTTTTCACGTAATTTTTTCTCAACCAATCGAGGAAACGCCTGCTCCTCATCAACTCCTTGCCCCTCAGAGAGCGAGTCACCTAAAAAAAGGATATTCGTCGAGGCAATAGTTGTTGTTATAAAAATAAAATTTAAAAAAAATAAGAAGAGAAAAAATTTCATATAATTTCCAATAGGTAATGATTTGGTAATTATTCCTTTAATTAGTCTCATTGGAAATATAAAATTTTAGTGCCACCTCTCACAGAGTGACTTATGATTAACTAAAAGTTATACAACGGAGCATTTTAATGAAAGATAAAACTTCAATTCAAAATAATTTACCACCTGCTAAATCAATTGAGAATGAGGATTTTTTTCGATTCCATATCCCTCTAACACATCTGCATTCCGTTTTTGGTGATGATTGGTTTGCATTAAAAGCAGAAGCTTTCGCACGATTTTTTGGAACTCCTATTT
>JAURXW010000426.1 GCA_030654205.1 Bacteriovorax sp. | reverse complement strand
TCTCTATGAAAAAGCTATTCCAGTATTTATCGATTCAGAAATTGAAACTTGGAATCTTTGTCCCGATTCATTATTAAAAGCAATAGAAGCGAAAAAAAAACAAGGAAAAATTCCTCGTATTTTAATTTGTGCTGACCTTTTTGGAATGAGTGCTCAATACGAGCGCATTGAAGAAATTTGTACACAATATAATATTCATATTATTGAAGATTCTGCTGAAGCATTGGGATCGAGCTACAAAGGGAAAAAATGCGGAGTGTTCGGAAAATTTGGAATTCTCTCTTTCAACGGAAATAAAATTATCACCACCTCTGGTGGCGGGATGCTTATTACCCATGATAAAGCCGAAGCTGAAAAGGCATTATTTTTAATTACTCAAGCAAGAGATAAGGCGCCTTATTATCTTCATTCTGAAATTGGTTATAATTACCGCCTTAGTAATATTTGTGCAGGGATTGGCATAGGCCAATTAAATGTGATTGATGAGAGAGTAAAATCCAGAAGAGAAAACTTTGCTCGCTATAACGAAATATTGAAAGATTCTCCTTTGGAATTTACTAAAGATCCTGTTAATTTTTATTCAAACCACTGGCTCACAACTGCTTTGATAAATCCCAAATCTGGCAAGACACCAACGGAGCTTATTCATCTATTAGAAAGTTTTAATGTTGAGGCAAGACATATCTGGAAGCCTATGCATACTCAGCCAATTTTTAAGAATAACGAATTTTTTACAGTTTATAGCAGACCCGTCTCAGAGAAAATTTTTGCAGAGGGTATATGTCTGCCTTCGGGCTCAAGTCTTGCTCCTGAAAAATTAGAAATAGTTTGTGAAATAATCAAGAGTCTTTTTTAAGCAGTCTCATATATTCGTCCCACTGAATTTGGGCCAGAAAATTTGAATCAAAGTCAGCACGTGCTCTTTTTTTAGCATTAGCACTTAGTCTTTTTCTTTTTTCTTTATTAGAAGCTAACTCTAAAATTGCATCTTTTAATTGATTAATATTTTTCAATTCAACCAAAACACCTGTTTCATTTTCAACTATTGCATCCACTAATCCCGGGATTCGCGAACCGATTGTTAAAAGCTCACAAGCAGCGGCTTCCAGCACAACTGTTCCAAATCCTTCTCTGTAGCTAGGCAGACAAAAAATATCGGCCCCTGAAAAATATTTTTCTGGATCAGCTCTGAATCCTAATTGAAAAATTAAAGGATTTGAGTGGATGCTATTTAAAATTTCGGGGTCCACACTATCAAGTTCTGGTTCAAAGGGACCAATAATAATAAGTTTTAATTTTTCATTTATTTGTTGAGCCAAAATAAAAGATTTTACCAGTTCTTCTATTCCTTTATCACTCGTAACTCTACCAACAAATAATAATATTATGGAATCATCTGATAGTTGAAGTTCGCTAATAATATCTTTTCGAGCATTTGGAAAATGATCATTATTAAACCGCTGACAATCAATTCCCCCATAAGATCCTTTGTGGAGGCATTTTACTTCTGTATTTTTAACCACCCCTTCCGCTTTTAAAAAATTAATTTGCGAGGAACTATCTGCATAACATTGAGAATTTAAATTGATAATAATTTTATCTAAAAACTTTAAAAAGCTGCGAAAAACTCCGCCGAGAGTTGCCCATCGCTGTCCCGTAAAAGTATGAATCCTGATTGATTTTGGAGAAAAAATACCGGCAATTGCCACTAACAATCCAGCCTTTGGAGTTGACGAATGAATGATATCAAATTTATTTTTTCTAAAAAAAATAATCAAATCCCAAAGTGATTTAATATCCTTTAAAATATTTATTTCACGACTTATTTCAATTGGCGTAATTTCCATATCAAGTTCATTTTTTACAACTTCCTCGTATTTCCCTTTTGAAGAAACCAATACAACTTCGGCATTTTTAGATTTTAAAAAACGCAAAAAAGCCTTGATATGAACAAATGCAATTGGAACTGTAACAATGCGTGCAATTTTTAATTCTTTCAATTGTTCAGTTCCATAAAGAGTAAATGCTTATAAATATTTTTCATTTTCTGCACGATTCCTAATGACCTTGCACGGACTCCCAAAGGCCACTACATTATCTACAATATCAGCGAGAACCAATGCTCCTGCACCAATAACTGAATGAGTTCCAATTTTTTTTCCGTGAATAATTTTAGCGCCAAGAGAAATGGCCGAATACTCTCCGATTATTACATTTCCCCCTAGAATTGCTCCCGGAGCAATGCTAGAAAAATTTCCCAGGATACAGTCGTGATCTACTGAGCAGTTGGTATTAAGAATAACATGAGCACCTATTTTAGAACCTGGATTGATAATAGCACCGGCCATTGCCACAGTACCATTTTCAATATCAACTCCATTTCCGACTTGAACAGAAGGATGAATCGCATTCACAAAATGAAAATTTGGCTTTTCTGAAACAATAAATTTTTGAAGTTGTCCCCTTGTCCAGTTATCTCCTATTGCAATTATTCCATTGGTAAATTTTAAATTTTTAAAATCGCCCTGGTTATAAACTGGGAGCCCTAGAAAATTTTGGATACTTGTATCAAGACTGATAAAACCAACGGGAGTAAACTCTTTGGCCTTCTGAAAAATATCGTGTACTACTTTGGCGTGTCCGCCCGTTCCAAAAATAATTACTTCTTTAGTCATACTGTCCTTTATTTTCTTGATCTAAAAATTTTTAATGAAGAAAAAATAGCTCCAATTAAAAATTTGAATTGAAAATTAAATAAAAATTCTGCCCATAAAAATCCGGCAACTTCGGCATACGCCCATCTTAAACCTCTTGTTTGGATGTCACTTAAGCGATATTGTAATAATGGCTTTTGTATATTGGCAAAACCCACATTTTGATCCCGGGCCAATCTTAACCAAAGATAATAATCCTCAGAATATCTTCCACCTAAATAACCTGAATGTTTAATAAAGGTTTTTTTTCTAAACATGACCGATGGATGACAAAACGGATTTTTAAATGGTAGCGCATTTCTAA
>JAURXW010000424.1 GCA_030654205.1 Bacteriovorax sp. | reverse complement strand
AATAAAACTTGTTTCATCGGAGATGGATTAAAAAATTATAAAGTTCAAGAAATTGTTCCTTATGTATGTAATCTTCGTGGCCTTACAACTGCCTATACTCCTTATCAACCAGAGAGATCTCAAGGAACTTTAAATACACTATGGATTTATTCTTCTGCTCTTTCTATGCTAACTGGATTTGAGGCGATTAATGCTTCCTTTTATGACCGCTCAACAACTTTGTATGAGGCCATTCAAACAGCACTTAGAATTGTTAAAAATACCAATACTGCTTTAGTTTGCGAGTCACTTTATCCAGGTGACATTGAAGTTTTAAAAACTCATGCAAGAGCAACTGGATTAAAAATTATAACCATCCCTACTGACCCAATCACAGGGATCACGAATATTGAACTGGCCCGTCAAATGGCACTTGAACTTGGAGCTAATTTAGCTGCGATTGCTTTTCCCCAAGTTAATAATTTTGGAAATCTAGAAGATGTTCACGAACTGACAGATCTATGTTCTGAATTAAAAATTCAGTCTATCGCTCTTTTTGATCCCTTGCTATTGGCAACAGATTGCCTTATTCCACCTGTTGAATTTGGCAGTCAAAAACAAGGTGTAAATATGATTGTTGGCGAAGGTCAACATTTGGCAATTGCCCCAAATTTTGGAGGACCTGGGCTAGGAATTTTTGGGATTCGTTATAACGAAAAAAATAAATTAGACATTCGATCAACTGCCGGACGCTTTATTGGAAAAGCAAAAGATGCTGATGGAAAAAATTGTTTATGCATGGTTCTTTCAACCAGAGAACAACATATTCGCAGAGACAAAGCGACTTCTAATATTTGCTCTAATCAATCTTTTATTGCCTCAGCTGCAGGGGCAGCAATCCTTGCTCGCGGCGAAGAAGGAATGACGGAAGCTGCTTTACTGGGACGCGATTACGCCCTACAAATGGCCCAGGTACTCACTCAATATAAGGGAGTTAATTTGGCCTTTGCAGCGACTCCATTTTTTAATGAATTCACTCTTGAGCTTCCAGTTACTGTAAGTGAATTGCAAAAGAAGGCATCTGTGGCCAATATTCAATTGGGTGTAGATGTTAGTAAGCGTATTAACGATGGAAGAAATCTTTTACTGCTTTCATTTTTTGATGTTCATACTGACGAAGATTTAGAAAAACTAGAAAACTTTTTCAAAGATAATTTTGAATACGAAGAAAATGATGAATTTTTGCCCGATGTTCCGGAAAACTTTTTACGCACAACCAAAGTTGGATTGCCGAGTTTTAATCTTGCCGAAATAAAAGAATACTACCAAAAATTGGCCGATTTAAATGTAAGCCCTGATGATAATATTTATCCTCTAGGTTCTTGCACTATGAAATACAATCCCTATATCAACGACTATGCAGCAGGCCTTTCGGGCTTTACCGATGCTCATCCTCAAGCTCCTGTTGAAGATACTCAAGGATGTTTGGAAGTTCTTTACGGCATTCAAGAAATGTTTAAATCAATTACTGGGCTAGCTGCTGTAACAACTCAACCAGTTGCTGGAGCACAGGGCGAATTAGTTGGTTTGAAATTATTTCAAGCTTATCATCTTGATCACGGTCAATCAGAATCGCGAAATATTTTACTAATACCTCGTTCGGCCCATGGTACTAATCCAGCATCGGCCACGATGGCCGGATTTGAAACTAAAACAGTAGATGGAATTCAATACGGAATTGTTACAATTGAAGCCGATAAAAAGGGACAAATAGATTTTCTACAAATGAAAGAAGCAATTCAGAAATATAGCTCAAGAATTGCAGGCGTTATGGTTACAAATCCAAACACCTCGGGAATTTTTGAAACTTGTTTTAAAGAAATGAGTAAACTTATTCATGAGGCCGGTGGATTAGTTTATATGGATGGAGCTAATATGAATGCCATCGCCGGATGGATTAACTTAGATAAATTGGGTGTCGATGCTGTTCATAATAATCTTCATAAAACGTGGACCATTCCCCACGGAGGAGGAGGCCCAGGAGACGCAATCGTGGCCGTATCTCATCGCTTGATTAATTATCTACCAGGGATTCAAGTTACAAAAGATCAAGCTGGAAAATTTGATCTTTTTAAAGCTCCAAAATCTATTGGTTCATTTCATCGCCATTTTGGAAACTTTGCCCATAAAGTTCGGGCCTATACTTATATCAAATCTCTGGGTGGAGCAGGTGTGAGAGAAATGGCGGCCGTTGCTGTTTTATCTTCTCGCTATTTACATGAAAAATTAAAACCAAGTTTTCCAAGTCTGCCAGAAGGATGTGATAACGAAGTTAGAATGCATGAATTTATCTTAACTTTAACCAAAGATACTTTTTCAAGAATTGAAGCTGGCGGAACTCCAAAGGCCCAGGCCATTGCTAAAGTTGGAAAGCTATTTTTAGATTTTGGTCTTCATGCTCCCACTGTTGCCTTTCCTGAAATTTACGGGCTAATGATCGAGCCAACAGAGTCTTATAGTAAGGCCGAACTCGATCGTTTTGTTGAAGTAGTCAACGCTATTTTGGAATTGATAAATGAAACCCCACACGTTTTAAGAACAGCGCCACATTTTACGCCTGTTAAAAAGATTGATGAAGTTGATGCCAATAAGAACTTAACATTTATGGAAGAGCTGAAAAATCTTCCAACTCTTTATTCAAATATTATTGATCCTCTAAAACTTTCGAAAATGAATATTTCTGATATTACACATGAGATTTTACAAGCTCATAACCAACTTTAAATTTTTAGTAAGAGAATTTGACGGCCAAAAGGTCGTCAAATTCTTTTTATTCGTTTGTATCAGCTAATTGATTGGGCATTATTAAGAGATGATTTTCCTCTGAAATATTTTTCATATTAAAGCGCGCCAAACTTTGACCAATTTTTTCTTCAAGAGTATTCCAAATTTTAATTTTAGTGTTTTTTGGGCTTCTTAAAATGGCCGTTGTATAGGGACTTATTCCTTCTGCTCCTCTGACAATTCCTTCAGTAAAAGCCACAGTATAATATCTATAAGGATTAATCACTTTTCCATTAACTAAGATATGTTTTGTTTTAATTCCAAATTTAGTTTTAGTATAATCCATAGTGATACCTGAAAAAGTTAAGGGTTGACCAAAATGAGTAAGTGCTTCAAAAACTAAACGCAACCATACCCCCTTAATTCTTGTGGTATAAATACTCCAGCCAAATTTGTCCGTTAGATCAAAAACTCTAGGAATAGAATTAAAAAGATCCCTTCTGGTTACATTGCCCGTTGGAAAATCCTCACCATTCATTGAAGGAGTATGTATTCCAATATCAGCACCAACTTTTTCTTTCATGGCATCCGTTATAAAATAGGCCCATTTACGAGCGCCATCATCGTCGGTTTTTTTTAAATCAGAAAAACCTACAACTTCATCTAACCACTCTTTTCCGTAAGCATTATCAAGATCACTTTTTGCTTCTTCTACTAAAGAGGTAATTTTGAAATCCAATGCCTCATATTTTACCGGAATT
>JAURXW010000215.1 GCA_030654205.1 Bacteriovorax sp. | reverse complement strand
TTTTTGGTAATCGCATATATAGAGGGAGATTGTTCCCCTCAAATCCACTTCTAACATGTCCACTCTTTCTAGCTTTTTGACCCTTGTGACCTTTTCCGGCCTGAGTCCCTTGTCCAGAAGCTTGCCCACGACCGAGACGCTTGGTATTTTTATTTGCCCCTTTAGGGCTTTGTAAATTAGTTAATGTTAACATACATATTCCTCTTAAATTCAAAATCACAACTAGTTATTCTTTAACTTCTAGCATGTGGATTATTTTCTTAATCATCCCTCTTACACTTGGCGTATTTTCTAATTCAGATGATTGGCCAATTTTTCTCAAGCCAAGACCGCGTATGTTGGCTTTTACTTTTTCAGTAGTACCGTTAATACTTTTAACAAGTTTTACAGTTATTTTCGATGTTGCTTTTGACATAAATATCCCATTATTATTTTTTTAGTCTGATACCCTTTACGCTTTTCTCTCTGCTTGCAGCAATTTGCTCAACTGATCTTAACTCTCTCAGAGCTTTGAAGGTTGCTTTTACAATGTTGTGCGGATTGTTGCCGCGTAAAGATTTTGTTAAAATATTATGCACACCTGCAAGTTCCAAAATTGAACGACATGCTCCAGCTGCTTTTACACCAGTACCGCTTGAAGCTGGCTTGAAAAGGATTTTACCTGCATCAAATTCTCCAAGAATTTCATGAGGAATTGTTCCACTTTCAAGAGGAACAGTTATCATATTCTTATAAGCTTCTTGTGTTGCTTTTCTGATTGCTTCAGGAACCTCTTTGGCTTTTCCAAGTCCGTATCCAACTTTTCCTTTTTTATCGCCAACGATCATCAAGGCTGAGAAAGAAAATCTTCTACCACCTTTAACAACTTTTGCTACTCTATTTACAGCAACAACACGTTCTTCCAATTCGCCACCTTGTGCAGGTGCTTTTTTCTTTGGCGGAGGTGGCCCTTTTCTTCTCGGGTTTTTTTTAGTATCACCCGCATCAGATTCAAATTCTTCAATTACAGAAATTTCTTCAGACATATGATCTCCTAAACCTGTATTCCGCTTTCTCTAATACTTTGAACAAGTGCCGCAATTACACCTGTATACTTATAACCTGCTCTGTCAAAAACGGCAGTGGTTATTTTTTTTTGTTTCATGATTGTTGCTACTTTTACGCCTACTTTTTTGGCACCTTCTACGTTGCAGCTATCAGCGGCAGCGTCTTTACCAAAAGTACTTACCGTAAACAAGCTTACAGAATTTGTATCGTCAATGAGTTGAACAGAGATGTGCTTGTTTGATTTCATCGCACAAATACGTGGTCTCTCTGTTGTTCCACTGATTTTATTTCTGATTGAAAGACGTCTTTTCTGTCTTCTTTGATCTTTCTTATTTTGTATTTTACCGTATTGCTTTCTCATAATTATTTACCTTTACCACCGGCTTTACCAGCTTTTCTAATAATAGTCTCGTCAGTATATCTGATTCCTTTGCCTTTGTACGGCTCAGGTTCTCTGAAGGATCTAACTTTTGCAGCAACTTGACCAACTAATTCCTTGTTTGATCCCTCTATATCGATCACGTTCTTGTTAACCTTGGCTGTAATTCCAGTAGGTAAAACATAATCAATGGTATGAGAGTAGCCTAAGCTTAAATTAAGTGTATTTCCGGCAACGGCAGCTTTGTAACCAACGCCATTGAACTCTAGTGATTTTACAAATCCAGTACTCACTCCGACAACCATATTGCTGATTTGAGTTCTAGCTGTACCCCATTGTGCACGAGCAATTGTTGAGTCATCCTTTGGCTTAACGTTGATAATTTTGCCACTCATTTCTGCAATAACATTACTGTTTAGTTTTGCTGTTAGCGTGCCTTTTGCGCCAATAACAGTTACAACACCGTCAGTTATTTTAACTTCAACTTTTTCTGGAATATTTACAGGTACTTTTCCGATACGTGACATTGCCTAATCTCCTACTACCAAATATTGCAGAGAACTTCTCCGCCAACTTTATTCTTCTTAGCTTCTCTAGAAGACATAACTCCCTTTGAAGTAGACACTATGGAAACACCTAATCCGCTCATTACTCTCGCGAATGAATCATAACCATTGTATCTTCTTAATCCGGGTCTAGAGACGCGGCTTAAACCAACAATTGCACCTTCTTTGAGCGCAACTTTGATTTTGATATCGTTCGGTGCTTTTGCAATAATTTTGAAAGATTTTATAAACCCTTCATCTTTTAAGACTTTACAAATTGCAGCTTGAATTTTACTTGCGGGAAATTCAACTTTTTCGTGACCAGCGCTTACGCCGTTTCTTATAACTGTTAACATGTTCGAAATTGGATCTGTTTGCATATATTGTCCTTCTTAAATCCTTTAATTACCAACTAGACTTCGTTACGCCGGGAACCATACCTTTTAATGATAGGTTTCTGAAGCAAACTCTACATAGCTTGAACATTCTAATAAAAGCTCTAGGTCTTCCACAGTGCTCGCATCTATTTCTATGTCTTACTAGAAATTTTGGTTTCTTATTATTTGCAATAATTTTAGCTAATCTAGCCATTTAACTTCTCCGTTATTTTCTAAAAGGCATTCCAATCAGTGTTAAAAGTTCTCTACCTTCGTCGTTAGTTTCAGCTGAAGTAACGATTGAAATTCCAAGACCTCTGATTTTATCAATCTTGTCATAGTTAATTTCTGGAAACATAATCTGCTCTTTTAATCCAAGAGTGTAGTTTCCTTTTCCATCAAATCCCTTTGAAGAGACTCCTCTAAAGTCTCTTACTCTTGGAAGAGAAATAGAAATCAATCTATCAAGAAACTCATACATTTTCTCGCCTCTCAAGGTAACAGAAGCACCTAAAGGCATCCCTTCTCTAACTTTAAATGAAGCAATTGAAGTTTTTGCTCTTGCAATAACTGGACGTTGTCCGGTAATCGCAGCCAGGTCATTAACAATTGAATCAACAACTTTTGAATTTGAAACAGCATCTTTTGTAACACAATTAACTACGATTTTTTCAATCTTTGGTATCATGTGCACATTTGAATAGCCAAATTTCTTTACTAATGCTGGGACTACTTCTGTTTTATATATTTCTTTCATTCTGCTCATAAAAATTCCCTATTAAATTACAGCACCACATTTCTTTGAAGTTCTAGCTTTCTTGTTATCTTTTCCAACTACAAATTTAACTTTCGTTGGTTTTTTGGTTTTTGGGCTGATTAAAGAAACATTGCTTGAATCGATTGGCAAGTTTTTTGTAACAAATCCACCTTCAGGGTTAGCTTGGCTTGGCTTTGTCGCTCTTTTTACTTCGTTCACGCCATCAACTGTAACTTTGTTAGTCTTTCTATTTAAAGAAACGATCTTTCCAATTTTTCCAGCGTTCTTTCCAGTTGTTACAATTACTTCATCATTAACTTTTAATTTTTTCATTACTCTCTACCTTAAAAACTTATAATACTTCAGGGGCGAGTGAACAAATTTTTGTAAAATTCTTCGCTCTTAATTCTCTAGCTACTGGCCCAAATATACGTGTCCCAACTGGCTCATTCGCATTATTGATAATTACCACGCTGTTTGTATCGAATTGAATGTATGATCCATCTTCTCTTCTAATTGGATATACTGTTCTGACGATTACAGCTTTCTTGACATCACCTTTCTTGATTTTACCACCAGTAACAGCTTGTTGAACTGCGACTACGATAATATCTCCAACTCCTGCAGAAGTTCTTTTAGAGCCTCCAAGCACCTTAAAACATGTAACAATTTTAGCTCCAGAGTTGTCGGCAACATCTAGATTACTTTGCATTTGGATCATAAACTTATCCCTTAGTTAACTTTAAACAGTTCCCATTTTTTTAATTTTGAATACGGACGAGATTCAATAATCGTTACCGCGTCACCCATTTTTGCTTTTGATGCTTCGTCATGTACGTGGTACTTTTTTGAAGTACTTACGAACTTGCTGTAAACAGCATCTTTGAATCTTCTAGTTACCTTGACTACTATTGTTTTTTCGTTTTTATCACTTACAACAATTCCATCAAGCGTTTTTTTAAATGTTTTTTCTGTGCTCATATCCAAGTGTCCTATTTATTTAGCTGTTTGCTAAAAGTCAAAAGTCTAGCAATCTCTTTTTTAATAAGTTGCTTTCTGTGTGGCTTTTCAGCTCCAGAAACAGAAGACTGGATTCTAAAAGTAAGTAGGTCTTTCTTTAGTTCCAATAGCTTCTTAGTAACTTCTTTTTCGTTTAATTTTTTTACATCATCTAGTGTGATCATAATTGTGCTATCCAAAATAATTTATCGGCTTGCGCCTTATTACATTTTTTTCTTATTTTAACAAGTCTTCTTTTTTAACAACTTTAGTTTTTATAGGTAATTTATACATTGCGAGTCTTAGTGCTTCAACACTCAGCTCAGAATCTAAGCCACCAACTTCAAAAAGAATTCTTCCGGGTCTAATTACAGCTACCCATGTCTCCGGAGAGCCTTTCCCGCCACCCATACGTACTTCAGCCGGCTTTCTTGAAAGTGATTTGTCTGGAAATATTTTGATCCAAAGATTTCCACCACGCTTTATCTTTCTCGAGATCGCAATTCTTGCTGCTTCAATCTGTCTATTTGTAATATATCCACAAGTCGTAGCCTGTAGGCCATATTCACCGAAAGTAACTGTGTTACCGCGAGTAGCGGCGCCCATCATTCTTCCTTTCTGTTGTTTTCTAAATCTTACTCTTTTAGGACTTAACATGAGAAACCTCTATTTATTTTTATCAATCTATAAATTTTTATTTATAGATTTCGCCCTTGTAAACCCAAACTTTCACACCAATGATTCCGTAGGTCGTCATCGCTTCAGCTGTATTGTAGTCAATATCAGCCCTAAGTGTGTGAAGAGGTACTTTCCTCTCAGCGTATCCCTCAGTTCTTGCCATTTCAGCTCCACCAAGTCTTCCTGAGGTTCTAACCTTTATACCTTTTACACCTGCTCTAAAAGCAGATTGCATCACTTTCTTCATTGCTCTTCTAAAAGCAACTCGTTTTTCGAGTTGTTGTGCGATATTTTCTGCAATTAATTTCGCATCAGCATCAGGTCTTTTAACTTCTGCAATATTGAAGATTAAAGTTCCTGACGTCATCTTTTTAAGATCATTTCTAATCTTTTCAATTCCAGTTCCTTTCTTGCCAATCGCAATACCAGGCTTAGCAGTATTTACTGTAACCTTTACTTGGTCAGAAGTTCTTGAAATATCAATGCTTGCAACAGCAGCACTTTTCATGTTTTTTTCAATATATGCTCTCATTTTTAGATCTTCATGTAGAAGGTCAGCATATCTATCTTTTGCATACCAGCTTGAGTGCCAAGTTTTGATATAACCCAATCTAAAACCGTAAGGATGTACCTTTTGTCCCATTTATTCCTTCCTATGCTTCTTTTAAAATAACTGTAACGTGACTTGTTCTTTTTCTAATCTTGTATGCACGCCCTTGAGCTCTTGGCATGATTCTTTTTAGCATTGGTCCTTCATCGGTAAAGATTGTTCCAACGACTATATTATCAAGATCGTATTTGTTAGACTCATTAGCGATTGCTAGACCACTATTGATTAATTTAGTTAATACAATTGCGATTTCTTTTTTTTCGCAAAATCTTAATATTTTAATCGCTTCAGATGCTTTCTTGTTTCTGATTAAATCACAAACTTGCCTGATTTTTCTTGGAGCAATCCCAACGTTATTGTTTTTTACTTTAATGGCCATAAGCCCCTCTCAAAATTAATTATTTCTTTGTAACTTTCTTATCAGCTCCATGGCCGTAAAAAGTTCTTGTTAAAGCAAATTCACCAAGCTTGTGACCAATCATGTTATCGGTAACATAAACTGGTATAAACTTCTTTCCATTATGTACAGCAAATGTAATCCCGATAAATTCAGGAACTACAGTTGAACGACGAGACCAAGTCTTGATAACCTTGCTTGCTTTGTTACTATCATTTGAAATAGCAATTACTTTTTTTAGCAAATGATTATCAACGAAAGGTCCTTTCTTAAGCGATCGAGCCATAAAAAAAACTCCCTAAATTATTTTCTTCTCTTAACGATAAATTTATCTGTTCTTTTGTTCTTACGAGTCTTAAATCCACGAGTTTGAATACCCCAAGGAGTACATGGATGTCTACCACCTGATGTTCTCCCCTCACCACCACCCATAGGGTGATCTACTGGATTCATTACAACACCACGAACAGTTGGTCTAATACCAAGCTTTCTTGTTATTCCAGCTTTACCACGATTAACTTTTTCGTGATCCAGGTTACCTACTTGTCCGATCGTAGCGCGACAATTGCTTTTTACTTTTCTTAATTCACCCGATGGCATTCTCAAGAGAGCGACTTCGCCTTCTTTTGCCATAACTTGAACATATGAGCCA
>JAURXW010000398.1 GCA_030654205.1 Bacteriovorax sp. | reverse complement strand
TAAATGCAATTATTTTAGCCATGAAAATGTCCCAATCATATTATGAGTTCTCTTAATGAATTCATCAGCGAGTATCCAGCCGTCATTGTTTTCATCCTGCCATTTTTGTCCCCAAGAATTGTGAACTTTAAAGGCATCGTAACATTTTATGGGTTTAACTGTTGAGCACATTTGAGAATAACCGCTTATGACAACTGAATGACCTGGATTACATTTTGACTTAGGCTCTACAAATACTTCTGCCATGCAAACAGCATCTGCAATTATTGGAGTACCATTTTTTAAAATATCTTTAATTTTATTAACGACTCCTGGCCTGTCTATTTTTTCATTTTCTTTTGGAAAATAATCGAGCTCTTTGCTGGGAGCAGTTATTTGAAATTTAGAATCTTGATTACATTTTTCTGGTAAAAGTAGGCTGTAGAGAAATTTTTCATACTCAGGCTCGCCAAGAGCAGCTTTAATTTTGGCCTTCGATCCTGAAAATGGAAAAAGTGCTTTGATATCATCAGCTATACAATCAACACAATCGACTTTTTGTTCTTTACTCATTTTATATTTACTTTCCAAGGCAACAATATTGTCCTTTTGATTTTGAATTGAAGTTGTATTTATATTCATTAAAAGATCAAAGGGAGCACAACTTTCTTTAGGGATTTTTTTGAAATTATTAATAATATTCATGCAAGTGTCACCGGCCATTCCACCGATCCTAATTTTTTTATAATTATTGCTATTTTCTGGATCATCCATGAGGTCTGTATTTTCTGCATATTTGGCAATACCCAAAACGGAAGCCTGTTGATCGGGGGATATTTTTGAGCAGTCAATTTTTTTTGCTTGGCAGGTGTAAAAATCAAACAGCGCTGAAACGGCAAAACTAGTGCAAAGACCAAGGCCATCTTGTGATCTAATGGGAGGCATATTTTTAATTTCTATAGTGTCATTTTTAGAAAATTCTTTAGGGATAGTTACAAGCGCACTATCATAGTCTTTGGCATAAACTTGATGGTTAACAAAATAACTAAGTGAGAATAAAATAAGCAATTTCATTTGATCCTTCGGTGTAAATCAACTCACTTTAATTATGTCAGAATTCTAGAAATATTTGTATGGGGTAAATTCGCCAAAAAATTACGGCAGTATACAAATTCACAGTTCTTTATAATTATAAGTGGTTAAGCTTATCCGATCTTTGAGTTCAAGTATTTTAGTAAAATGACGATAATATAAGTTATATGAAATTTTTTTTACTTATTTTTACCCTGGCTCATTTAGCAACTGGCGAGCTTAAGGCCCAGGACGAAGTCATTACTCCGGGGGATTGTAAGAAAAAAGCATTGGAAACACTAGACAGTAATGTCCAAACAAGTCTTCAGAAAATAGCTAGAA
Source organism: Bacteriovorax sp. (assembly GCA_030654205.1). Taxonomy (GTDB): domain Bacteria; phylum Bdellovibrionota; class Bacteriovoracia; order Bacteriovoracales; family Bacteriovoracaceae; genus Bacteriovorax. Next base: position 5,860 of record JAURXW010000398.1, on the reverse strand, counting down.
AATCCTGTGAGTCAATGAATCCGTGTGAGCCAAGCACCATCCAATCGTGTGGATACCTTTTACTTGAAAATCGAAAGCTCGATGAAAATAAAATATTAAGCTCCATTTTGGAAATGAAAAAATTATCTGTAAAAAATGAGGATCTTTTAAGTGAAAGTTTTGCAAAAATAAAAGCATATTTGGATTATAATAAAGAATGTCTGCTCGAGGATAAAACAAGTGAAAAAGTAGATAACGATTTTATAAAAATTTTAACAAATACTATTAATAAAAATCCCAAATTTAGTAAATTAAATCTAATAAGTTCAAATCAATATAAATCGAGTGACCTTTTGGCAAAGATCGCACTGATCAAAGGCCGAAATAATAATAAAGATGTTGTTATCTCTTACCAAGAATCCAAAAAAATTCTTAAGAGTTTAGCGGTGGAAGATTTTAATTGGAATTCATTATCAGCAAAACAAGAATATATACTCAAAACCTACAGCTCTAAGCTGGAAATAAAAAAAATATCTAATTCTAAAAATAGCGATGAAGTTGAGAGAAAAATCCAAGACATTTTTGATCGTCAGTTTAAAGGCAAATGCACTTATGAGGAAATTCTTTCAACTATTAAAAATGATTTGCTAAAGCAGTTAGGAAATGAAAATAAATGTAACGACTATATAGGGCAAACTAAATTGAACTTTGATGATAAGTTAAATTTGTGCTCTAGTGTTTGTAAAAATGAAGGTAAAAATATCCACTTCAAATCATCTACAATGCTTCTTAAAAATAAGCAGTATAAAATTGCAAGAGGAGGGGATGTACCTTCTTCTGAGAATGAATCAATTTCATCAAGCAATAAAAGCTCTGTTTTAGAAACTAGTGAAATAAAATCTCAGGTAGATTCTAGTAATGAGCCAGCTGATCATTATAAAAACTTAACTGATTTACCAAGTGTTGGCCGTGTGGATGACTCAGAGGTTGTTGGGCCAGAATCATATAATGATTTAATGTCTCAAATTAACACAATCAACACAAAACTTAATCCCGGAATTGGTGTTGGAGGTGTTGCCCCTGCTCCTTTATCCGTTGAAGATATTTCACAATTAGATGAAGAGCTAAAAGTCGTAAAAGAAAAAATGAAAAAAATTGATCCGACAATGGGAGACTCTAAGGGGGCCGCTCAAAAAGTTTCACCTGAAGAGCTTGCGGTTATTACTGACAAAGTTAAGCAATTAGAAGAAAAATTATCAAGCAGCTCTTTGCAAGTTGAAGATGTTAAAAAAAGTATCAGTGAAGCAAAAATAAAGACCGAAAATTACAAGGCCCAAATGGCCACTAATGAAAATCAAGTAAAACAATTACGGCGAGAAAATGAAAATTTACGCCAAGAAAATTTACAGCGTGAACGCGACCGGCAACGTGAAAGAGAGCGCGAGCAAGAAAGAGAACAAACTCGCGACAATGAAAGACAAAATGACAGAGAAGCATCGGCATATAACGGTTCAATCGCTTCAAATAATTCATCTAGTGATAATAATTCAGACTCCTTCGCCAATAATACTAATGCCCAAGCGGGGAGAAGTATTGCAAGTGTAGAATCAAGCAATGCTGGAAAATCTCCGTCTGGATCAAATGCTAATTCTGGAATAGGGCTTGTTAGTAACTCAAAAGCCGCTAGCGAAACCGTTGGTGAAAAAATTATTATTTCGAGATCAGAGTATCAATCCTATCCTTTTAAGCTTCCTGAAAATGCTTCTGAAGAAGAAATTATAAGTGTGTTAATGAAATCTAATGGTAAAGCCGTTTTTCTTGGTGAAAACGGAGTTATTGATGGAAAACTTGAGTACGATAAAATGGGCAAACCAAAGTACAAAGTCAAAAAAGGAAAAATTAAAATAGTTGAGGATGAAAAAAAATTGGGAGTTGAAAAATCCAATAAAAATAGTCCCAAAGAAGAAGTGAAGAGAGTAAAGCTGTCTGAGTTAAATCAGTTGTTGAATGGGTTGAAATAGGGAGACATTAAGTCTCCCCAAAATATAACTTATTTCGAATTAGCTTTCTTATGATCGGCTAAAAATACTTCCAACCCTTTATCAGTCAAGGGATGTTTATAAAGTGCTTTAACCACACTCAATGGCATAGTTCCAACATCAGCACCTAAAAGTGCAGCTTCTCTCACGTGAGCTGCGTGACGAATTGAGGCGGCCAGGATTTTAGTTTGAAAGCCGTAAATATCATACATCGATCGTATTTCGGCCAATAAGTCATTTCCATTTTGTCCAATATCGTCAAGGCGGCCAATAAATGGAGAGATGTAAGTTGCACCTGCTTTAGCGGCCAATAGCGCCTGGTTTATTGAAAAGCAAAGAGTAACATTGGTTTTAATTTTTTTGTCGCTAAAGTGCTTACAAGCAGCGATCCCAGCTTCAGTAAGAGGAAGCTTGATAACAACATTGCTGTGTATTTTTGAAAGTTCAGTTCCTTCTTTGATCATCCCGTCCAAATCTGTGGCAATTACTTCGGCCGAAATAGGTCCGTCGATAATTCCGCAAATCTCTCTGATTACATCTTCTTGTTTGCGCCCAGTTTTGGCAATCAGCGATGGATTAGTTGTTACGCCATCAATAATACCCAACAAAACTGCTTCTTTAATTTCTGAAATAATCCCAGTATCTAAAAAAAATTCAATTTGCTGCTCCTGCGGTTAGGTCATTTACATTTTTATATACATAACAAGGTACAAGTTTGGCGCTTTTTCATCAAGTTTTTCCTACTATTTATCTAAAGACCGATTTTAAGTTATACTAAAAACAATGAAATCATTCAAATGCAGTTTTGCTCTACATTTAACCTTTGTACTATCACTTTTAGCTGCAATCTCATTGCAGGCCCGTGAGTCAGCGGTACCTCTAAAAGAAAACAAGGAAACCTTAACCATTGGTGCCGATTCTTTTTTTGATCCAACATTTGATTATGCCCAATTTTCAGGTCGAGTAACTGATCGCGATGCTACGACTTCAATTGTTAAAGTTTCCAGTGAGAATAAAAACGTTAAATTTTTCAGGGCCGGCGATTTAGTCGAGTTTAAAATTCAAAATAATAAAAAAGGTGAATTTTGTGAAGGTTTCGTTAGAAGCATAGAAGAAAATTATTTCGTGATGTTTGTTAAAGATTTATTTCCTTGTTTTCCTAAAGAAGAATATTTTCGAAGAGGGACTGCTCTTATAATGCAATCGACGAAACTTGCCATGCGAGTGCGGGAAGCTTCGGTTTACCGGGCCAGCTTACTCAATAAGAAAAAAGATTTTATGGGACAACTCAATGGCATCAATCAAGATGTCTGGAACTTTGAAGAGCGAAAAATTCAAGTTGCCGCTGAATTTGATCAAAAAATTAATGAAATAGAGAAATTAAAAACGAAAGCACTTGATCAAATACTTGCTCAAAAAAATGACCAAATCAAACTGCAAAGAGAGCTCGCTTATAGATTAGATAATATTGATAAAGAATTAGTTTTTTATAGAGTCGAAAAAGATGAGTTATTGTTTGACCGATGGCATCTGGACCATGATTTGGGATATCCTGTTTATGATAAACCTGAAGAAATTCGCCCAAGGCGAGTAAGTGGAGAGAGCACCATTGATTAAAATGCTGCTCTCTCAATACTAAAAACTTGTGCTTTCTGTAATCGTTATAAATTTCTTCTAAAATATCTTCATTATAAAGAAAATTAGCAGAGTGCTCAAGGTAGAGTTTAAAGTCATACGATGGAGCAAGACCTAACCATTCTTTAATCAAAGTGACATTTTTTTGCTGTTGAATCCATTTAAAGATACACGCTTGACGCAAAGATTTTGGAGTCAAAGTGATCATTAATTTATTGCGGTAATCTTCGAAAATAATTTCAATCCCTCTTGCCGATAAACCGCCAGAAATAATTCTATATGGGTTAGCGTAGAAGAGAAGATTATCAAAACTAATTTGAGATTTATTTTTCATTTCTTCTAAAACGATTAAATATTCAGCATAAACTTTTTCAAATATTTTTGGAAGTTCAACTGTGTATGCATCTCTTTTTGGATGATGAATCAGCACGCGAGGAGCATCGCCATTTGTAGAAATAGTTACGTCATTAATAGTTAGCTCTGAGAGATCAGAAACTTTTAAGCCTGCTCCAAAAATAAGAAGAAAAAGAATTTGATTTCTTTTGCTTAATAGCCCTTGGATTTTATCTTGAGTGTGTGATTCTTCAACCATATAGGTCCAAAGAGTCTTAACATCTATAAAAGGAGTTGGACGAGGAATGTCCAAGAATTTTGGAGATGTAGGAAGTTTCCGAACCGGGTTACTTGCTACTAGTCCTTTATTTAATAAAAAATCAAAAAATATTCTTAGTGCTTGTACGCGTCTTCTGCGCGAGTTGTCTGAAGAGTATTTTTTCTCTAAATACTGCCCGTAATTTGTAACCAATGCCTGGTCAAAATTTTTAACTTCGGTAGATGCGTATTCACTATTGAGGTAGTAATTAAAACAGTCCAAGTCTGTTTTATAGTTCTTCAACGTGTTTTGACTTTTTCCTTGAGTACGTAAGTTTGAATAAAACTCTTGTTCTAGGGCAAATAGCTCAGGTGTGGGAACCGAGTTTCTGATTTCTGCGATGACTGCGACTGGGGGGATTTGTGTGTTTGTATCCATAATTTTCTTATATTCTCTCTTTTTTTGTTCGATCCTTACCAATATTTAGTTCCATAAAGATAAGATCTTCCAAGTGTGTGTTGTGGAGAAGACTAATTTCAAAGCTTTAGGTGGGCGATAGTATCTTACTTGGTAAAAATGTACAACTTAAAAAGTCAGCCTTGATTAGCTTTACGAGGAGTGCTAAATACCAATCTGATCTAACAATTTAATAATACGAGCTGCTGGCATGCAAGAGACGACCTTTAATTCATCACATCAAGCAAATGGATATGCCAATTATGCAAGTATCCATTTATGGCTAGGCGCACTTTATTCTGAAGCGTCACAAAAAAATACACTTCAAAATTTAGATTTTACAGCACTTGCTGAAATTCAGTCTCTCAATAAGCTTCAAGATTTGGTGAATTATCGCTTTAAAAATTCAAATCATTTAATGAATGCTTTTACTCAATCAACCTTTTGTTATGAGTTTAAAAATTTAAATAATCTAAACTTAATCTCCAACGAACGTTTAGAGTTTTTAGGAGATTCCTTAGTTAATTTTTTGATTGCTAAAATACTCTTTAAGCTTTATCCAGAATCTAATGAAGGAGAGCTCTCAAAACTACGTGGGGCCCTGGTCAATGAACATTCACTGGCTAAACTCGCAAAATCTATTTCACTTGGTGAAAATTTATTACTTGGTAAAGGTGAATACAAAAATTTAGGGCAATTAAAAGAGTCCTTGTTGGCAGATGCTTTTGAAGCTTTTTGTGCAGCCATTTTCATCGATAGTGGTGAAGATACGGCCATTTTAGAAAAAACAATTTTAGTGATTATAAAAAAATATGAAGCAGAAACAAAAAATAACTTTTTTGCGCTCAATAATTTAGAACTCTTTGATAGTAAAACACAACTTCAAGAATTATCAATGTCGCTATTTCAAATGCATCCGACTTATAAATCTTTTGAAAACGAGCAAGCTGGATTTAGAGTTGAGTTGTGGATTGGAGAGCGAAAATTAGCAGAAGGCACAGGGGCCTCGAAGAAAAAATTGGAAAAAGAATTAGCACGAGTCGTGCTAGATGAAAAACGATATCAACTATAGATATTAAACAGCAAGGAGACGAGAATGTTACTAGAAGATCAGCATCCCCACAACAAAGCGATTATGGTTGCCGTTTTAGGTGCACCA
>JAURXW010000213.1 GCA_030654205.1 Bacteriovorax sp. | reverse complement strand
TTTTTGGTGGCGAACATTTGCATCAGGTGTAATTGCAAAAATTAATTTATCAATATTTCCATGTTTTCCCCAATACTGAGGATTGTTTGAGTATTTAATTGCGCTATCTTTAGCATATGATTGAAAAATAAAAGGACCAGTTCCTACAGGTAAATTATCGATATCGCCTTTTTTATTAGCGGCTACAAGTTTTTGGGCATACTCTTCAGAGATAATACTCATGAAACTCATGGCCATATTTGCAAGAAAAGGGGCCTCTGGATAGTTTAAGGTAATTTTAACAGTGTATGGGTCAAGAGCTTTAACATCTTTAATAATTTTTCCCATCTCCATACCATCGAAATACTCATACTTTCCTCCACCCACTGCGTGAAATGGATGATTGGCAAGGCGTTGGCGATCGATTGAGAAAAGTACATCTGTTGCGTTGAAATCGCGAGTTGGTGTGAAGTATTTAGTTGTATGAAACTTAATGCCTTTTTTTAATTTAAAGGTATACGTCATTTTATCTTTTGAAATATCAAAAGAAGTAGCAAGAGTAGGTATAATTTTAGTTGTTCCAGGCTCAAATCCAACTAGGCCATCGTAAATAGTGGCGGCCGTAGCGTTGGTTGAAGTCCCATCGGTTACAACTTGGGGATTAAAAGAACTTGGAGATCCCTCTGAACAATAAACGAAACTTTTTGCGTGTGCAGAAAAAGCTGACAGTAAAAGACCACTGATGAGAATGAGTTTATTCATTAACAACCTCTTTATTAAAATTATTGAAACGTTTTATTGTGAATGTTGAGGGCTCTTTTGACAAGCTTAAATAATGACCTTCTCGTAAAAGAAGGCCATTATTTTAATTTTTTATGAGTGGGATTTAACTTTTTTCTTAGCTGTACTGGCCAAGTAATTTTTTGTGGCTTCAGGGATATCACGCCACATTTTTATTGCAAAATAAAGACCGATTAAGGTGAATGGCAACAAAAATAGAGGCCAGTAGGTCCAACTTTTAGTCGTTAATATACCTAGGGCAAAAGATTGCACAGCACTTCCTGCATAAGCAAAGGCATCGGCCACGCCAGTTGCAGTCGCTGAAGCTTTTTTACCACCAAAATCTGCTGTAGCAGTTCCTGACATAATTGAATGTACACCAATAACGGCCATCATTACGCAAACTGCTGCGATACCAACCATTAAAGGACTCGAAGTTAAGAATATGGCCATTGTACCAATTGCTAGAAACATAATAACTTGCATGATGCCAGCAGCAGGAGCTCTTCTTGAATTAAAGAGATGATCACTCATCCAACCGGCAGAAAAGCCACCAATAATACCAGTAACACATCCCCAAAATCCCCAATTGCTTGTGATATGTAGAACGCCTAGGCCAGTTTCTTTAGCAAAAACTTTATACCATTGCAGAACTCCATTTCTTAAAATTCCAGAAGTAAATTCTATAATCCCGATAGTCCAAATAATTTTATTTGAAAAAATCTTGAGCATTAATTCTTTATAAGAAAACCTTTTTTCATGCTCGCCATGAGAGGCATCGTGAGTGTCGAGTACATCAAAACCTGCAGCATCTGGAGAATCTTTTAATAAAATAACGTCAATCAATGCCCAGAAAACTAAAATAATAGCTGGGATATAAAAAATAAGCCAAAGTGCAGGAACAGTACGTCCATCAAGCACGATAATTGAATTTAAAAAATTATAAACGACTGAAGGCTCAGTTCCACGATTTAATTTAACTGCATTGGCAATGGCCTCACCCCAGTCAAAAGCAAAATAAACACCTAAAGATATAAGTGTTCCAAAGATGGCCCCAAAAGTTCCTCTTTCGCGAACATGGAACCAAAAAGATTTAACCTTAATAGTTGATACCGCTCCAAAGCTTTGGAAAAGCATATTGAGTCCGTACGTAATTGAGAAGGCCGTTACGAGGTTGACGTCTAGGCGATGGTTTAAAAATAAATAAAGAATAAGCCCCATAACTGCGTTCATAATTGCTGAACCAATGGCACCTATTAAAATTCCGCGTTTTCCACCAATTCTATCGACAATTGGGCCAATAAAAAATAATGCCAATGCATAAACTGTAAATCCAACCCCACCAATAAAACCAAAATCTTCTTTGGTCATCAGATCACCAAGTGAAGTTTTTGCAACGTTGAGGTTATAACGCCCCATGTACATAAATGCATATGTCATTCCAAGTGGAAACCAATTTATAAATCGTCTCCAGACAAACTTCTTAGAATGTTTAAGAGGGTTTGACATGAAATAGAGGACGATAATGTAGGTTAGAGCAAGAGAAACTAAAAACAATTGCATTTAAAACCCCGTAGATAAGACGTTATTAAAATAAGCATGGAGGAAAATTGAAAAGTTAAATATTAGTAGCATAAAATAGTCAGTTTTGTTAGCGTGCATTTATTATTATTTGGTCAAGGATATTGCAGTGAGAAAAATAATTATTTTGTCGTCAATACTTTTTGTTTTTTGTAATTTGGCCACGGCTGGAGTCGAAATTTATCAATCAACAGATAACACTGGACTCAATAAGCAAGAGCGCATTGAGGCGGTTGAAAAATATTTAATAGATCTATCTAATTCCATTAAAAAAATGGAGAGTGGAATGGATGATAATAGTAAAAAATTAAAGACCCTCGAAGATGTGGTTAAAACAATTAAGGATAATCAAGACAAATTAATGATTGGTAGTCTTGGCGAAAAAAAACCGGACTTAAGAGATCAAACTGATAAAAATACAATCGAAATTGATAAATTGAAAACTGATATTATATCAATAAAAAATAAAGACATTGAAAAATTAAGCATCGAATTTCAAGTTCTCTTGGATGCCGTAAAAGAGCTTCAAATAAAAATTCGAAAATAGTTTATTTAACAACAAAACCAATAAAGGCAGATGAACTAATTTCCAGGTTATCAACCTTGATTTTTACAATGTCAGAGATTTTTGGATCGACACTATTTTTTAATATTATATCACTGCAATCTTCTTTCATTATAACACCTTCTGGCAGAATGAGTCCGGCCAAGTTATGCACTGAAAATCTTGATCCTGCTCCTGTTAGTTCACCCATTTTAACAACCATGCCTTGTTTAATGAGCGCATCTAAGTTCTGTTGCTCGAGTGCATGGGCCGAAAAAGAAAATAATATTGTTAAAGACAAAAGAGCGATTATTTTTTTCACTGTATTACTCCCGTATTATTTTGAGATGATGGTGTGAGACCTAAAACATCAGATAAAATAACTGCAAAATAGGCGATGTTACCCTGGCAGCTTTCATCATTCATAAGATTATAAATTTTTTTAACAGCTTCTTTTTCTACTTCTTTTATTTTTTTTATTCCCATTTCATTCATTCCCTCTGAAAGTGAATAGAAAAGGTTAAATCCTGCTGCGACATCGCGTGGCTTATAAAAATCAACCAACGAATGACTTAATTGATGGGCAAGTCCAAGATCAACTGAGAAGTTTTTTTCTTTTGCATGAAAAGATTCTGTGTTTTTTGGATCGACTAAGATCCAGTTCTTTTCAATAAGTTCATTGAGTTTCTGCAAACCTAAAAGTCCAAATATGTTTTTGATTTCTTCCATCGTTGTACCACATTGGTTAGCAGCTAATTTATAGATAAGGTAACTAGTCTTATCCTGAAAAATAGCATTGAGGTCTGACTCTAAGGCATGCTCAGATGAAGTATCATCAAAAATAAATTGGTCAAAGGATTTATTAAGTAAGGCAGCTATTGGACCATCGACTTTTTTTAAAAGTGCAGAAATTTTTTTTTCTTTAAATAAATAGGAAGCAAGAGACAAAACAGAGTGAGGGGCAAGTTCACTTTTTTGTTCTGACTCTGAAGACTTTTGCATGAGTCTTCTCATAGTTGTTGCAGGAACTCCACATCTTGAGGCCATTGCATTAAGAGTTAAGCTAGGATGTTTTTCTAAGTATTTTTCTATTAGATAGCGCAATTGAGAGTTAACTGAAGAGTTAACTAAAAATGAGGCTAATAAATTTTCTTCTTGTGAAAGATTCATATACTTTATTTGTAACAACCAAAAAAGATTGTGAAAACAAAAAGCATAATGATGAAAGTAAGAGTTAGTTAATGCATTCATAGAATATATATTTTTTACAAAAATGGAGTCAAAGTGAATCTAGGAATTCAATATTTATTAAAACTCAGTGCCTTTTTGACTCCATTAATGCTTTAAATATTTATTGGCATACCATCTGAGATCTTCCATTTACTCGCACGACTCTACAGTTTCTTCCACCATTTCCCGAACTCGAGACGCAAGTACTGGTGATGGCCCGGAGTTTAATTCCTCCTTTTATATCCGATGAGTCCATCGTGATTGTTCCTGAAGCATTTGTTCTTTCAAAGCCACTTGTGATCTGACTAGCTAGTTGGTGCTGAAGATGAATTGAGACGCTATTTCCGTTCTGGCCATCACTACATTGGGATTGAACACTTTGATTTTTTGTTGTTTGCACTGTAAAGTCTTCATCTTGGTCAGCCGAAATATTTGACCAGTTCCTTTCTTGTAACAGTTGCACTCCCTGAGGTCTTTCTGTTCCAAGACCTGAGGTGCTTATCATATAACTTTTAAAATTCCCATTAACCCCACGATCTAAAAAAGCATGGCCTCTCATATCGTAATTAATTTCTAGAGATTCAAGTTTTTGTCCTTTTGGTAATTGAATGTCCAAAAAAACATTACAGTTTAAAATTGAGATATAAGGAGTTGCTTTTGGACTGTTAACCACTACGGGGACGTGGGATTCAAAACTTTGGAAAAGGATACTCGCCGAACTTAGGTCTGGGGCCATGATTATTTGGGTCACATCAGATGGACAACCTGTTCCACCAACTCTGATATTTTCAAACCGAATATTTTCGGCCTTAGCTAAAGAAATCAAATTCAATATGGCCAAAGCTAGAAATAAAGAATGTCTAAGTGTTTTTGAATTTATCATAAGTATCCCCCTAATAATGAAATAGTAGATATAATAAAAAGATACAACTCTATATATATAGATAATCGATATTGTCCGCCACTTGGTTGAGTTTATATATTTAAAAAGCCGACTGGCGATCAAACACAAACGATAAGTGATATTTGCTTTCTTAATAAAAAAAAATCAATTAAAAAAATAGTAACGAAAGCATTTACGCTTTTTTCTACTTCTGGGGGATACATGAAAATCAACAAAACTTTAGTACAGTCCGCACTTCTTGCTCTCGTTGTAAGTGCATTTCAATCCGCTCATGCAGATGATATTCAATTAGGAACACCTGCTTATGGAGGAAACGGCTGCCCTGGAGGAACTGCTTCAGTGACTCTTAGTCAAGATGCCAAATCTCTTTCAATTATTTTTGATCAATTTGTGGTTGAAGCTGGTGGGGCCAATAGAACTCTAGAAAGAAAAACTTGTAACGTTGCTATTCCAGTTCATATCCCACAAGGATTTAGTGTTTCTGTCGTTAATGTCGACTATAGAGGCTATGTATCTCTTCCGGCCCAAGCATCTGCTCGTATGACAGCTGAATATTTTTTAGCAGGTTCTGTTGGTCCTAAATTTGATAAAATGTTTTTAGGAAAAACAGATACAGATTATCAATTTTCAAATCAACTTGATATCAACGCACAAGTCTGGTCGGCCTGCGGAGCAGATACTATTTTAAGAGTAAATGCCGCAATGTTGGTTAAAACTAATCGGTATAATGATCAAGCAACTGCGACTGTTGACTCTGCTGACTTTAAAACTGGTATTTTATACCAATTACAATGGAAGAGATGCTCTAGATAGTCTTAAACTTAGCTTTAAAAAAAGGTCCCTGTTTTACAGGGACCTTTTTAATTTGAAAGAGAAAATTCAATTAAATCATCAATATTTGTTTTTTTGTTATTAGCATCTGGTATTTCTTGATTTTTTTTAGTTTTTAAAATGCGAGCTATCACAAGCTTGCAATCTATATGTTTTTTTTGGTGATCTTTTAACTTCGTTTTATAATTTTCGAGTTCACAGTTTTTTGTATAAGTAATAAAATCTTGGCAGGCCAGTCTTGTTTGATATAAGTAACTGTCCTCTGAAATTTCCAAATCACTTATATCTTCAGCGCATTGGTTTCCAAACGCGGGTGATAGGGAACAAGTAAGTAGGATCAAAATAATTTTAATCATTATACCTCTTTGGTATTGTATAATTTAGTTTGTAATTATCTTAGTTAAACAGTGTTATCAGGTACTTTTCACTGAAAATTGAGGCCCAGTTAGCCATTTATCAGAGGCAGTTCAATTTATAATGCCCTAAACATTTTAGTCTCTGGTAGTATTTTCCGTTTTATTTTATTTCCTTCAAGCATTGTTGAAAACTGATAAATTATTTTAATTATGAGTATCATCGGAGTGTAAATGGCCATTGAGTTAGACCGTCGTTTTTTGCATGAGCATATTTGTGAGTTCAACGATGGCGATATTATTTTCAAGGAAGGCTATGAAGGTCGTGATTTATACATAATTCAAGAGGGTAGTGTTCTTATTAAAAAAAATATTTCTTCAGGTGAATTAACCCTTGTTGAGTTTAGTAGAGGGGAGTTTTTTGGAGAGATGGCCTTATTGCAAAATATTCCACGTTTTGCATCGGCATATTCTAAAGGAAAATCAAAAATTTTAGTGCTTCAGCCCGGAGGATTTTTGCTTAAAATTCGGCGCGATCCTACTTTTGCTTTTGAAATGATTCAGCAGTTAAGTTCTAGATTAAAATTAACAAGTGAGAAATTTTTGGTTGCTGTTTCTTCTGGTGAAATATCTAAAGATACCGCTCAAGCTATACTAAAATCAGCGGAGAGCGCTCCACTAAGTCAATCATGATTACTTCTGCAAGCGGAAATAATATCATTGTTATTTCAGACGTTCATTTAGGGAACCCATTTTCTAAAGGCAGGCATGAACTCATCCGATTTTTCAAATGGGCCGCAGAACAGGGTTTTGATATATGCATAAATGGCGATGGATTAGAGATTGCACAAGTTTCTTTTACTAAGCTCGCCATTGAGATGCCTGAAATAGTAAGAACGCTCAAAGAAATAAATAAATTGGGGCGCTCAGTTTATTATATAGTTGGTAACCATGATATAGCACTTGAGTATTTTCTTGAAGACTGGGGGGCCTTGAAGGTTTGTCCATTTTTAAATTATGCCTCGGCCGATGCAAGAATTCGCATTGAACATGGCCATCTATACGATTCATTTTTTGTTAACTTTCCTGTTATTTACGAAACACTAACTCGCCTGGCAGGTATATTATTGGCCATTCATCCTAAGTTTTATAAGTTATGGATGAGCTTTGAAAAAGCGGCCACCTTATTTCATAAAAAAAGAAATGGAATAATTGGCGAGGGGCCTGAGTTTATCAAGGCCGCAGAAGAAATAACCAGACGAGGATTTGATGCTGTAATATTCGGCCACACTCACCATCTTGGAGAGATTTCCATGCCAAATAATAAGAAATATTTCAACTCAGGATCTTGGATGATTTCTTGTGACTACGTAGAAATTAATGAGGGTAAAATTTGTATTAAAACTTGGTCAAAGGTAATTGAGTGAAATTTATCGGCAGATATTACCGAATTGTAGAGTAAAAACGTCACTTCTAAGTGTATTCACATAAAAAACCGATGGTGTGTTGTGAAAATCTATTCAATATTATTTCTGTTTTTAATTTTATCGCCTAGGCTAAAGGCCATTGATTTTAGTTTGTCACCAGATCAGCTAGAAACATTCAAACAACTCAATACTGTTAGAACTAAAATTAATCAAAAAGTAGATTTGGGACATAAACTATTCTATGAAGAAGAAATTAAAGATAAATCAATTACGGCCTGCACTCATTGCCCAAGGTTCATTACGCTTACTGGTCAGATTAATAAGGTCGTAGATAAATTGAGTAAAGACTCCAAAGTAAATATTAGTGTTGAGCAATTTTCAAAGTTGAATAATTTAAAATTTCTTTACTACACTCAGGCACTTCGAGACCAGAAAGGAAATGTATTATGCCAGCGTTTTTTAGATTTAACATCTGACTTGTCACCAACCAAATTTGATGGGCAATTCAAATTAGTTGCCGAAGATGTTCTAAAATTTGAATACATAACTGAGATACAGTATATGAATCCTAACCTTGAAGAATTAGTTTATTACTATCGAGGGGTCGGTGAAGATAAAAATATTATAATTCAAGCAATTCTTACGAAGACTGGTGGAAAATTTCGCTATTTTCGTTATACACCTTCCCAAAAAGAAGGCAATCCCTACAATTTACCAGACTTCGAATTAGTGAAGGCCAAGTCAAACCTATCAATACTTCCAGATACCCTTGCAAAGGGCCCTTATGAAGTTTCTGAGGCAATGACGACTGCTGATAAGGTGCAAATGGATATTGCTGTTGCAAAATCGAATAACCAACCAGACAAGTATGACTTACAATTGAAAACTGAATTAGAAAAGCATGGTCAATATCTTCCGAAAAATATTCATCTGCTAGATGCAAGTTTCAATACAAATTTGGGATCCGATTTAAGTATTCAGGGCAATAATAAAACTTCTGTAAAGTCCAATATTGCACACCTTGGATTCAAAAATGGAGATGATGAGCTTGTGTCGGCCGATGCTAAGACATCAACAGGTGGAGACACAGAATTTAAAGTTTCACTTCCTATTACTATTCGCGTTTTAGAGGATAGTATTGGTCTAAAAGTTGCTGGTGCCATCCAACGTGTTAATGCTGCGAAGGTCGTAACTTTGTCAGTTACTGATAAAGCGATTGAGCAAATTCGAGGCGAATATAGAAAGAATTTAATAAATGATAAAGAGAGTTACGTTCTCGCCCGTGATATTAAGATTGGATCAACCAATGCGGCAACATTGCTTTTTGGTCAAAATGAAGCCGGCGTCCAGTACACTGGATTTTCACATACTAGACCTTTAAAAGAAAATATTTCCATGATCATTCAAGTTGTTGTTGATAAGAATAAAAAAGCCAATATTGCTTATCAGCTTGATGCTAAGTTTTAACCAATTCACTTCGGTTATTGCTTACTGTCTATTTACTAGTCACTCCAAATTGTAATAAATTCAAAAATCATTTATTGGACCTATCGTGTGAAATAATCAATTGTCGTAAACAATATTTCTTCGAATTGGACATATCAAATGGACATTTTATGAATAAAGAAATTAGTAAATATCTAATATTAATTTGTACCATTTTAATGGGTACTCCTTCTTTTGCTACAGAATCCTGCGACGATTCTGGAATATGTTTAAATCTGTATGAAGCAAGAGACGCTCAAAGTTGTTCAGATCAAAATACTGATATGGCCTATTGGTTTCAAAATAATCTAAGTTCTACAGTTGCTCCTATTGAACTTAGATTAGGGCCTATTAGGGATCAAGAGCGGGTCGGCTGGTGTTTTGCTCATACTGCTGCTGATCTAATGTCTGAAGAGGCAGGTGTTTATCTTTCTGCTGCTCAAATTGCAAAAAATTATTTTTTAAAAAGTAAAATAGCCTGGCTTTGGGGTGGTAAAGAAAGTGGCACAATTGATGATGCTATTGATCTTAGTTTAAAAAGTCCATTATGTGATGAAGTATCTTTTCCATCGATAGGTTTAACTCCTGAATCTGCTAAAAACATTTCGTGTCTAAATCCTGTGGTAGTAATGTCAAATTATAAAACTAGTCGTGCGACTGCAAAGGGAAGTCGTGCAGGAGCGTCTCTTTTTCCCCTTCTCGATAAAACATTGCAAAATGGAAAAATTGTAGGAATTGAATACAACGCCAATAAACTTATTTATAGGGAGCAATCAAATATTAGAAATGCGTGGCCCGACCATACATCCTCGATTGTTTCTCGCTATTTTGATTTCACACAAAATAAATGTCGATACATTATAAGAAATACCTGGGGGAAAGATTGTAGCAAGAAGATTTCTTCAAAAGTGATTTGTAAGCAAGGGTACTACTCAGTATCAGAAGAGGATCTAAACGATTCATTAAATACTGTAGTAATATTAAACGAAAAAAACTAATTGTACAAAAATTCTATAAGCTAAGGATATTCAATACAGCTTGCTCAAGTGATTGACTGGCATCAACTAATTCCTTTGCAGGGACACTCGAGGTTGCAATACGAAATGAAAAGCCAAGTCGTAGAGTGAGGATTGTCTTAGAGATGCTTAGTGATTTTGTTTGATCAAACTTTAAAATTCGTCCAATGTTTTCCGACATAAAATCCAGCCAGTGTTTCTCATATTTTTTAATTACAATTCCAATTGGTGTTGAGGTTCCGCGGAATCGGTAATAAAGTTTTATTATCACGGGTTCAGACTTTATTTTTAAAAATGTTAGATTATTTCCTACTGCTAAAAGCTCCAATAAATCTGCTTTTGAGTTAATTTCTATATTGTTATCAGTCTTCGTAAAAAAACCGCCAAAGATTTCAGAGGCCACATCGATTAAGTCCTGTTTGTCTTTACCCATATATTCATAAATCCAGGCACGAGAGACTTGGGCCTTACGAGAAATGAGGGAATGAGTGAGATTGTTAAGACCATCTTTTTCAATAGTCTCTAGAATAACTCGAGAAACAGTGAAGTATTTTTCAGTTTTTGGGTTGATCATTTTCTTCATAAATAAATATTAAATCAAATTTAATATTTATGCCATTTTAAAAAAGCTGGTCCTGAGGGACGGACCAGCTTTTGTTGTTGGGATTATTTTCTTTTATCTTGGTGTTCAGCTTTGCGGTCTTCTTTGCGGTCTTCCTTACGTTCACGTCTTTCTTCTTTCTTATCTTCTCTTAATTCTTTTTTATCTTCGTGAGCAGTTTTTATGTCTGCTTTTTTCTCTTTACTTAATTCTATAATTACTTTTTTATCTTGTTCAATCTGCTCTTTAGATGCACCAGATTTAAGGTCTGCTTCAAGTTTTGCCTTTGCTGTTTTTAATTTTTCTGTCTCAGTAAGAGTTTCTGCACGTGCATCTTTAAGTTTAGCAACATCAGCTTTTACTTTTTCTTTATCGGCCGTTATTTTTGGTGAAGATATCTGTGCAAACGCAAGGCCTTGGCTTAAGACTAATGTTCCAGCAATTATTAGTAATTTAAAATTCATAAATTCTCCATTGTTTATCCGCAACGTGTTTAGCGGTTTTATCAACTTTACAAGGCAGAGATAAAGATAGGATTTAAATAGAATTAAAAAGAATTAATATGAATATTGCTGAATTCTTACCAATTAACTAAGTCCTAGTAAGTATAGAGATAGATAATATCCAATATGTCGATTCTTGGTACAATCATGCCCTTTGTAGTGGAGTGAAAGATTATTCTTGGAATTTTCAATTCCAAATTATAGATCGCACGCAATTTGGGGTGGA
>JAURXW010000395.1 GCA_030654205.1 Bacteriovorax sp. | reverse complement strand
AGATAAAATAATTCCCATTGCTCAAAAAATTCTCGGTGCAAATTTAATTACGAAACCTGAACAACTAATTCATTTAGTACTTAAAGAAATATAATTATGGATTTTGATAATAGAGAAGATAGTGATCGCCTTGTAGATTCTGAAGTTAATCCAGAAGAAGTTAAACACGAAGTTTTACTTCGTCCAACTGATTTTAGCGAATATGTCGGTCAGAAAAAAGTCGTTCTAAATGTGGAAGTCATGGTCGAATCCGCTAGAATTCGAAATTCGGCAATGGATCACGCACTTTTATCTGGGCCTCCAGGGCTAGGAAAAACTTCTTTGGCCATGATTATCGCAAAATCAATTGGTAGTGATTTACATGTTATTTCAGGACCAGCAATAGAGAAAAAAGGCGACCTCGCAGCGATTCTAACTAATTTAGGTCCACGTGATGTTTTATTTATTGATGAAATACACAGAATGAATATTTCAGTTGAAGAAATTCTCTACTCTGCGATGGAAGATTACCGCCTGGATATTGTCATTGGCCAAGGTCCAAGTGCGAGAACGATGCAAATTCAAATTGCACCATTTACCTTAATAGGCGCTACAACTCGCTCAGGTCTTTTATCTAATCCTCTTCGCGATCGATTTATGGCCCATTTGCATTTTGATTTTTATAACCATGAAGAGCTTGTTGAGATTGTAGAAAATAACGCCAAGAAACTTAAACTCACTTTAGATAAGGTTGCTTTGCAATTAATTGCTCGCTGTGCGCGTGGAACTCCGAGGATAGCCAATCGAATTTTAAGACGTGTAAGGGATTTCTCATTGGTAAAGGGAGAGAAATTAATTTCTGAAGAATCAGTTAAAAAATCCTTATCACTAATGGAAATTGATAGTTTAGGTCTTGATCGTATGGATCGAAAAATTCTGCAAGTTATAGAAGATTATTATAAAGGCGGGCCAGTAGGAATTGAAACCCTTTGTGCGACTTTAGCCGAAGATCGTACCACGATTGAAGATGTCTATGAACCGTACCTTTTGAAGGAAGGTTTTTTACTGAGAACTCCAAGGGGACGGGAAATAAGTCAAAAATCTAGGGATCATTTAATTAGGTATGCAAGAGTTTGTGAATAATTATTTCCTCTTAACAACCGCCATAATAATTTTTGAATCACAAATCATTTTCCCTTCATCATTAAAAATTTCAATTCGCCAAATTTGCGATGACCTCCCAATATGAATTGCAACAGCCTTCCCTCTAACTACCCCCTTAGTCGCCGAACGAATATGGGTCGCTTCAATATGCTGACCAACGGCCATGAATTCTGCAGTATCAATGCACAAACTAGCTGCAATACTTCCAAGGCTTTCGGCCAGTACACAAGACGCTCCTCCATGCAATAAACGATAGGGTTGAACCGTGCGGTTGTCGACGGGCATGCTAGCTTCGAGAAAATTATCACCAAAATTAGTCATGATAATACCGAGGTGAGAAACTAAGGTATTGGCGCTAAAATTATTTAGAGCTTCCAAGTTAACAGGACCTTGCCAAATGCTCATAAACTGGGACCTCTTGAAAAAATGTTTATAGTCCAATGATTATATCCATAAATGCAGCTTCATATACAGCTCAGATCGGGAAATATTGATCCTAAATAGAATTTGCTAGGGAATGGCACAGTTTGGATTTATAATGAAAATGGTTGCCATTAAATTACGCAATCTGTAAATTGATAACACGCTTAGAAATAAATGATAAAAAAGTAAGGTATATTAGCTACATGCTTAATCAACGCACGATTGCAAAAAAAGTTTCGGTTACTGGAATTGGAATCCACTCGGGAAAGAAGGTTACCCTTACGCTTCATCCTGCGGTTGCTGATTTTGGTGTTCAGTTCAAACGCACCGATGTTCCCAACGCAAGTGTCTTGCGAGCTAATGCTGAAACGGTTGGCGCAACCGAAAATAACACTACAATTGGTGCCGGTGTAAATGCTGTTCATACAGTTGAGCATTTGCTTTCTGCGTTTTATGGTTTTGGAATTGATAATGTTTACTGTGAAATCGATGGCCCTGAAGTTCCTATTATGGACGGATCAGGTGCTTCATTCGTCTTTTTATTAAAAGAAACAGGAATTGTTTCACTTAATAAGTCCAAAAAATTTCTAATTGTTTTAGAAAAAGTTCGAGTTGAAGTCGACGACAAATGGGCCGAGATTGAACCTTCGTCAAAACTAATCATCGATTCTACAATCGTCTTTGCCCATCCAACGATTAAAAGCCAAAATAAGGTTTTCGAATTTTCTTGTGAAAATTATATTAATGAAATTGGACGTGCACGCACTTTTGGGATGCTAAAAGACGTTGATGCGCTTAAGCGAAAAGGCTTAATCAAAGGCGGATCTCTTGATAATGCCATCGTTCTCGATGATTATAAAGTTGTAAATCCTGAAGGTCTTCGCTTCGTTGACGAATTTGTTCGCCATAAAATCTTAGACACTATTGGAGATATTTCATTATTGGGCCATGAAATTGCCGGTAAAATTACCACATTTAAATCAGGCCACAATCTTCATAATCTTCTTTGTAGAAAACTCTTGGCAACACCTTCAGCCTACGAAATTGTTTCCGCCGCATCGTTAGAACGTGAAACAGTTGAAGCCTTTGCTCTTCCTAGAGCACTCGCACCATCGTTTCATTAGTTAAAAAATTGTAGTACAATTATTTCAATTAAATTTATTCAAAGGCATATCTCATGAGACTCACTAAAGGTTTTTGGCAGACATATAAGGAAGTTCCAGCGGATGCTGAAATTCCATCACATCAATTAATGCTCAGAACTGGTCTAATTCATAAATCGGGTTCGGGACTTTACAACTATCTTCCAATGGGATTGCGTTCAATTCGAAAAGTTGAAAATATAATACGTGAAGAATTAAATAAAATTAACTGCAATGAAATAACAATGACTGTTGTGACCCCTGGTGAACTATGGCAAGAAACCGGTCGCTGGGACAAAATGGGCGGACTTATGTTGCGCTTTAAAGATAAAAAAGAAGCTGACCTTTGTATCTCACCAACTAACGAAGAAGCCGTAACAGATATTTTTAGAAAAACCGTAAAATCATATAAGCAGTTACCCGTTGGCTTTTACCAAATTAATACTAAATTTCGCGATGAAATTAGACCACGTTTTGGATTAATGAGAGGACGTGAATTCACCATGAAGGACGCTTATACATTTCATATGGATAAAGCCAGTCTCGATGTTGGTTATCAAGAAATGTACGACGCGTATATCGCCATTTTTACTCGTCTAGGATTGGAGTTTATTCCAGTTGAAGCAGATGGTGGGGCAATGGCCACGGCCGATTCAAAAACTCATGAGTTCCAAGTAGTCGCCAATGCCGGTGAAGATTTAATTATCTATTCTCAAGAAGCACAATATGCTGCCAATGCCGAAAAAGCACAAACTCTAAGGGCTAAAACTGAATTTAATTCAGCGATATTACCGTTGACCGAAGTGGCGACACCAAATAAAACCACAATTGAAGACGTTTGCACCTTTTTAAGCAAGCCTCAATCTCAAAGTTTAAAGTCTTTAATTTATGTCGCAACAACAGGAGTAGAATCAAAAATAATATTGGCTTTAATTTTAGGTGATGATTCACTCAATGAAATTAAACTTCAAGCTTTTTTAAAATGTGATCATTTAGCAGCAGCAACTGACGAACAAATGCAAGCAGCTAAACTATGGAAAGGTTTTATTGGTCCTGTTGGAATTTCAAATGATATAAAAATAATTTTTGATACAAGTATCAATCTTGATGCAAGCTATGTCATTGGAGCCAATAAAAAAGACATGCACTCTAAAGGTTTTACTCCTAAAAGAGATATGAAGAATATTATCCAAGCAGATTTGCGCTTGGCCCGTGCTGGGGATTTAACCCTAGACGGAAAATACACCGTAGTGGAAAAGCGCGGAATTGAAGTTGGACATGTTTTCCAATTAGGTGACAAATATACAAAAGACATGAAGGTTGGAATTCTCGATCAAAATGGAAAATTGATAACACCCTTAATGGGCTGTTACGGAATTGGAGTCACTCGAG
>JAURXW010000394.1 GCA_030654205.1 Bacteriovorax sp. | reverse complement strand
GATTCGGGGTTAGTGATAGGTCCCACTAGGACTATCATATAACCGCCCCCACCTACTTTAGAGACGACATGATTCATTTCCTGAATACTTTCACTGTTCTGTGGAAGTAGCCCGACAAGGTCCAAATTGATCTTGAGCTTTGAAGAATACTTGACACCAAAGAAGGCAAATAAAATGAGGAAAATTGGCGCGATCCAAAAGAATTTTAGGTTAAATTGTAATATTTTTTTCATGGATCACTAGATAAGATTATTTATCTTATCTGTACATTAGTAATATTGACATAATGAGAAAAAAATTATTATCTGAAGTCTAAAACATTTACTACAAAATAGAGATCTATATGAAAAAATACTCGGTTACATTGGCATGCTTTTTTCTTTCTTTATCGCTACTTACATCTGCTTACGCAGCTGTAACTCCTGAAGATTTAATTAAGGATATTTTTGCAAAAGTAGGAAAAGAAAATTTACTCTTAAACGCTAAAACTAAAGAAGAAGTCGAAGCCCATGTTGACTTCAATGAGATGACAAAAGTTATCTTGGGGAAGGAGTCTTCTAAGCGCACAGACTTAGAACTTAAATGGTTCGAAGCAACCATTAAAGAGATCATTACACGATCGGTTTATCCAACTGGTCCGAAGTTCTTAGAAAATGTTAAAATTACTTATAAAAAGACGAAGCTGGACTCAGATGATGCCAAGGTTTTTTCAAGTGTTAATAAAAAAGGGGAATCGACAGATGTTGATTATCTTTTGAAAAAAATTGGTAATAATTGGAAAGTAGTAGATGTTTCAATTGATGATGAATCATGGGTAAAAACAATCAATGAGAAAGTTCAAAAGACATTAAAAGAAAAAGGCTGGAATGGATTAAAAGATCTTTTAAATAAAAGATTAAATGAATTAAAATCGAATAAGAAAACTTAATGAAACCACTAATAATAGTTTTGATGGCCCTAAACATTTTATGCATTGAAGGCTTTGCAGAAGAGTCTGAAACTTTAACCAACTCACGAATTGTTAGTTTAAAAGATGCCATCTCTCTTGCAAAAAAAAATAATCTTGAAATTAAATCAGAAAGTTATAAATCATCTATTGCCGCAACTGATCTCACTTTAATTCGAGGTGAGATGCTTCCTAAAATTAGCGCGGTTGCAGGTGTCGGTCCTATAAATGGAAAAACTGGTAACTATGCCTTCTATCAAGATCAAAAAACTTGGGGTGCCGAGTGGATTGGTAGTATCGAAGCTAAAATCCCCCTCTTTGTGTGGGGAAGAGGCGAGGATTTAAAACACGCGGCAACTTTAAATACCGAGCTCAATAAATTAGACGTTACTAAAAAACAAAATGAAATTATTTTTAAATTAAAGGAAGCCTATTACGGTTGGCAGTATGCTTTATCTTTATTGGATTTTGTTAGTGAAACACAAAAAGATTTAGAACAAGCGGTCAATGCTTTATCGGAAAAAAAAGAAAAGAAAGAAGATATATTAAGATTGGAAGTTTTTAAATATCAAGTAGAAGAAAAGAAATTAGAAATAGAAAAAACGGTTAAGCTTGCTCAAATGGGTGTTAATTTTTACTTAGGTGAAGAGCTAAAACTTGAAGATAAAAATAAAGTTCAAAATGAAAGACAGTGGATTGAAATGGATACTCGTGAATTAAAAACACTGAGCTATTATTTAGATCTCATGAATCTTGGTGCACCTGATTTGCAAAAAGTTGATCTGGGTATCCAAGCGAAATCCGATCTTTTAAGTAGTGAAAAAAAAGCAGCACTTCCTGTTGTTGGTGCCTTGGTTAAATATGATTATGCTCAAACCAATCAACGTACTGCTCAAAACAATCCATTTATTTATGATCCTTACAACCATAGTAGTTTTGCTGCCGGCATTGGACTGACTTGGGATATTGATTTTGGAGTGGGGCAATCAAAGCGTGATAAATTAGTTCTAGAAATTGCTGAACTAAAATCCAAACAAGTTTATGCAAAAGAAGGATTAAAGGTACTTTTAAATAAGTCGTATATGGAAGTTGAGGAAGCACAAGCAAGGGCCGAGACTCTAAAAAAAGCCTATAAGTCGGCAAAAAAATGGTTAACTAATATTGAGACCTCTGTAGGTTTAGGTCTTACTCCGGCCAAAGATATTATCGATGCCTATACGACTCGAGCACTTGTCTTTAAAGATTATTACGAATCACTCTACCGCTATCAAATGTCCTGGGCCCACCTCTCAGAGGCAGCAGGCCAAGAAGTTGATCCACTTTTAAATTAATTAAAATAAGCCAGAGGCGATATTAATTGTTAATGCCAAAATAGTCGTGTTGAAGAAAAATGAAAACACGCAGTGAACGGCACCAATTCTCCGCATTTTTCGTGAAATAAAACTTACATCAGCCGTTTGTCTGAAGTGCCAATGACACATGAAAAATAGATAAAATCTGCATAATCAGGTAGGGTTTCTCCAGGAAATTCCAGGCCACCTGATTTTTTATGAGATAAATTTAAATAATAATCATGAGCGTAATGGAGAGCAAAAATAAAATGAATAAATGTCCACGAAGTTACAATTGTGAAGGCGGCCAGAGCAATATGCCCGTACCTAATTACACCATGAAGTTCTTTGGCCATAGAAAGTTCCGCTACAATGGTTACGAGGCTAGTAATGACTGCACCTAAGGCCAATATCAAAATTACAACTTGTCCTTCATCTTGAAGTTCAGATATTTGAAGCATTTTTTTGTAGTCTGATGAAATCATCATTTTAGTAGCTAAGATCAAGTAAAGTATGGCAACTGAGTTTAAGGCAAAAATATGACGAGTTATTGATTGAATTGCTATTGAATCCGGTAAAAAAAGCTCAATTCAAATTCCCAAAAAAAATGAAAAAAATAAATGGGGGCGGGCTCGAATGAGCCGAACGAGGTAGTGACGGTGGATTCCCTTAAATTCTGATATAGAGTTCATATTAGTGTTTCGCCATCCAACAGCGAGGTCTAATGCCTTGCTGATCGCCATTTTTTAATGTGCAGGCACCAATATTAAGATCTTTGCTTGATAATTCTTCTGAAAAATGTTTATCACATAGAGCAGCTTGGAAATAAGTATCGAGTCTGCATTGTGGAGAAGGATGAGAATTATTTGTAAATAAAACTCTCTTTTTCTCAGGACTAGAAAAACTAATTTCTTTTTTTACTTTTGAAAAACTTTTTAAAAATAGACCAACACTAAAACCGGCCATAGCACTTCTTTGACAAATTAACGTTTCTTCAATATTCGGAAAAACTTTTAGACATTGAGCTATGACTTCTTTGGGAACTTGCATTTCTCTTAAAACATCTTGATTGTTTAAGCCTGTAAAAAATTTTCTTAAACATTTTAAACTTGAAAAATAATCTGCTTCACCTTCGTTGGAAGACCAGAGTGGATCAATAGAAAATGATTGTCTTTTTTTAGGAGCTCCACCCAGGTGATGACCAAGTTCATGACAAACGACTACAGCGAAAGCCTCTTCAGTCATTAGAGGATGTCTTGCTAGTCCTCCATACATGGCCACAAACCAATTGGTTCCTGTAGAGCTGTCGCGGCTTGCGTATGCGTTTACTGTCCCATCTTCCCAATTGCGATTAAAAATAAGTTTTGCACCTTTTTCTATGATTTGTTGGGAGTATAGTTGATCAACACGATTAATAACAAAATCAAATTGAGACTTTGAAATGCCTGTAGCTAAATTATTTATTGCTGATATATATAAATGATTATCAGGAAGAAAGCCTGACGTCGTTTGATTTTGTGCTGAAAAAAGTTGTAGTGAATAAAGAAATGAAATAATTATTAATAATTTAATGCCAACTCCATGAAATAAAACTAATTTTACTAATCATTTCATAGAATTATGTTTTAGAGAAGTGATGATTTTTGGCTGCGGGGACTAATTGAAAATCCTTCAATCATTTTCTTGTTAAATTTCAAATTTGGGGTTGGGCAACGGCTAGAAATAATTCCTTTGTAGACAACTACTTGTTCATCCCTCCATTTAGCGCCAGACTTAATCAGGTCATTTTTTAAAGATGGCCATGCAGTTAGGGTGCGACCTTTTGTGAGTCCCGTTTCAATAATTACTTCAGTTCCATGGCAAATGGTCGCGATTGATTTTCCTTCATTTATAAAATCTTTGACAAAATTGATTGTACATTTGTCTTGGCTTAAAACATTAGGACCAACATGCCCGCCTGGAATAACCAAAGCATCAAAGTCCTTAACACTTGAGTCTTTAACTGTTGCATCGACTGGTATACTTTTCCCCCAATGATCTTCATCCCAAGATTTTATATTGCCTTCATTGAGTGAAACAATAACGACCTCAGCACCCGCAGCTTCGAGAGCATACTTCGGTGAAAATAGTTGCGACTCATCAAAACCATCGGCCGCTAAAATTGCAATTTTTCGACCATGAAGAATATTACTACTTGTTTGCATAAATGCTCCTAATAAGTGAGTCTAGTAAGAAATTCTGCATAGTTCATGCCAGTTAAAATTGAAAAGTTTTAGCTAAAGTTGAGTCATTTTGAATCAAAAAGGGCAATTGTTCGGGACAATTTGGGTCTTTTGGAAATGATCATTTTTGTATAAATAGATCTTTCAAGTTTGTTCTTAATTTCACAACGACACAGGACATTTAGTGCATTTTAAAAAAAGAAAAATTCCATCTAAGGTATTTATAATTTTTGAAGCCCCAGTAAGGGGAGAATTATTTAGCACAGCTCGTTTGGAAAAATACGCAGAAGAGCTGGCCCAAAATCATGTGCTGGCCGCTGGGAATTACAGAGGCGTTAATCTTTCCATACGAGTTGCTGAAAATGAAAATGTTTTGCTTAAATCATTTCAAGAAATTATTAAGACAGTTCGGAATGAAAAATCCATAACTCAGGCAGCGGAATGGTTTATTGATAATTTTTATATTATTGAGGATCAACTTAAAGATATTCGAGAACATTTACCGCCAGAATTTTATAAAGAATTGCCAAAGCTTGCTTCTGGAGAGCATGTTGGGTTGCCTCGTGTTTATGCAATAGCTTGGGGTTTTGTAGCTCATACAGATTCTCTTTTTGAACCAGAAATATTAAAACTCGTTCTTAAGGCATATCAAAAAAAGCAAGTTTTGACGATGGGGGAGTTGTGGGCGATTTCTATAACTTTGCGAATTGTTATGGTGGAAAATCTACGTCGGCTCAGCGCTCGAATAGTTGGATCACAGAAGGCCAGAATAGAAGCTGATCGTATTGCTGATGAAATATTAGGTTTAACAGTAGAGACAAAAAGATCTAATAAAGAAATAATTAAAAGTTTAAGTTTATTGCCAATGCATATTGGTTTTGTTGTCCAACTGGTTCAACGCCTAAGATTCCAGGAAGGGAGCGTTGTTGATATCCTAAACTGGCTAGAAGATCGATTGCAGAAAGAAGGGAACGTCATTGATGAAATGATTCTTGAAGAACAGACCAACCAGACTGCAGCTAATGTTACCGTTCGAAATATAATTAATAGTATGAGACTTATGTCTTCTCTTGACTGGCGAGATTTTTTTGAAGAAGTCAGTCTTGTGGATGAAAAACTTCACGAACATCCTTTATATTCCCAAATGGATTTTATCACAAGAGACACTTACCGGCACAGTTTAGAGGAGTTGGCCCGTGGTTCAAAAATTTCTGAAATTAAAGTAGCCAGTGCTTTAATTGAAAAATCAAAAATAGACAAAAAAAATGATTTAGGATTTTATTTAATTTCATCAGGTCGTTATCAGTTTGAAAAAGAAATTAATTTTAAGCTAAAATTACAAACTCGTTTCCTTCGATGGTATGTGTCCCATCGAGAAATTCTTTAT
>JAURXW010000390.1 GCA_030654205.1 Bacteriovorax sp. | reverse complement strand
ATCGATAAGATTTTTTAGCTTTTTTTCATCAACTTTTTCGATATTAAGGGGTAAGTCGGCAAAAGGAGATACCCTATTTCCATTAAAACTACTTCGGCGGCTATCAAACATTACAGATTCTACTCTTGTTGGAATATTCTTATCCATAAATTCAAAACTTGCACATCTTCTGGCATCAATAATGATTTTAGAATCATCGATAGTTTTAACTCCCTCAGGATAGATATCTTTTAAAATATTAAACTGCTCGTCTATCTGACTAGATAAACTAAAAGCTCCCGCTTGAGTTCTGTCGATCTTAATTTTCCGGCCATTTGTAGAGAGCTCAGATACGTTCTCACAAATCACACTAAAGCTGATAGCTTCTTTGCATGAATTGCCAAGTAGCACTTTTGCTACTCCCATACGGTATTCCTCAATGGCTTTTTTTATGGAAGCAGTATTAAGATTTTTAGCTGCAAGTAATTTTTCAAAAAATTTATAATGACTATTTTTTTGATTATCTATATTTGAAAAATCTTGTGTTTCTTTTGAGTAACCTAAAATAGGATCAAGCTTTCCCTGCTTTTTAAACTCACTTAGTTTGGAAAATATATTTTTCATTTTGATATTACTTTTGTCTTTAGAGCTCATTATATTCGATAAATAAATAAGCAATTCTGAGTCATTTGCCAAAGCTTCATTGACAAATAATTCATTTTTTTCCTGCAAATAGACTTGTGCCAGACTTTCACCTTCAGTATTAGATTTATAATTTGATTGAAAATTTTTATATTCTTTTTGTGATTCTGAAGTTTTAAGAGATGAATTAAAGCCGGCATCGAGATAACCTGGATTGCAATTGTTAGTATTACTATTATTTTTAAAAGCATAATCAAATGGTGTTTTACAAATAGCAGAAAATTCTTTCCCATATTTTTTTTCAGCAAACTTTCTTAAGGCTTCCATTTTATTCATAAGTGGCAATTCATTTTCAAGCGTTATCGCAAGATAATCTAGCGCGATTGATTTTGTAATCAACAAATTATTTCCAAAAGTTGGATGCTCTCTATTTGTAAGTAACTTACTACATTCCGTCATTAAGTTACAATTTGTGTCACTAAAGCGTTCAGTGGAAGATTTTTTAACCTCCACACATGATGCAAAACTTCCAACCAATCCACCAGATTCCAAGAAAAGATCTAACTTATTATCCATTTGCTCAAAGAATTTTTGTGAATAGCAATCCACACTATCGATTTTTTTACCACTAAGACTGGAAGTAACAGCAAAGATGTCACGCTTAAAAAAAGCATCGCCCATAACAAATTTTGTATGCATCAAAATAGTAAACACAAAAAGCAACTGCAACCACTTCTTCATTAGAACCTCATCTTTATAGTTATCGGCACTTATTTATTATTCTTGAGTGGAGTACTCTGCTAATGGTAACAAAATAAGAAATAATAGGTACGTGTCACAAAAATTTGGCAGTATTTTAGGAACTGATCTAAAATTCAATTAATAAATATTATTTAAAACCTACTCTATTTCCAAAGGACCAAGACGCATGAGTACCAGCACAATGCTATCAGTAGAAAATCACGATTATTGGACCAGCGTGGCCAATACTTTTGTATGGAAAAAAAAATGGACGACCCTTCAAAGTGGAAACTTCGATGAGGTAAATGTCGAATGGTTTAAAGGTGCAAAACTTAATATTACAGAAAACTGCCTCGATCGCCATCTCGAGAAAAGACGACATAAAAAAGCTTTAATTTTTGAACCAAATAATCCAAGTGAAGCTGCTCAATTTTTTACCTATGGAGAGCTCCATATTAGCGTCTGTCGTTTTGCGAATCTTCTAAAGAAAAAAGGTGTGCAAAAAGGTGATGTCGTTTGTTTTTATATGGGTATGACTCCTGAGTTAATGATTGGCATACTAGCTTGTGCTCGAATTGGGGCCATTCACACAGTTGTATTTGGCGGCTTTTCACCCCAATCTCTCAAAGGACGATTAATTGATTCAAATGCAAAAATAATTATTACTCATGACGGTGCCTTTCGTGGAGACAAGGTTACTCCACTCAAATCCATGGTTGATGAGGCGATTACAGATTTAGCAAAAATTGAAACAGTTTTGGTTGTTAAAAGAACATTGAACGAAGTTACGATGAAAGAAGGCCGCGATTATTTTTATGATGTCCTGATTAAAGATTGCGAACTCTACTGCCCAATTGTTGAAGTTGACGCCGAGGACCCACTGTTTATTCTTTATACTTCTGGTTCAACTGGTAATCCAAAAGGCCTGGTACATACTACAGCTGGATATATGGTTCATGTTGCCAACAGCTTCAAAGATGTTTTTCAAACTAAAGAAACTGATATTTTTTGGTGCACGGCCGATATTGGTTGGATCACGGGACATAGCTACTTAACGTATGGCCCACTTTTAAACGGTGCCACTACTGTGATGTATGAAGGAATACCAACTCACCCAACTCCTGCAAGATTTTGGGAAACAATTGAAAAACATAAAATCTCTCACCTCTATACAGCTCCTACGGCCATTCGAGCACTAGAGAGTTATGGATCAGATATCCCTGGAAGGTTCTCACTAAAATCCCTTAAAGTCCTGGGCTCAGTTGGTGAGCCAATTAATGAAGAAGCCTGGCAGTGGTATCATAAGTATGTTGGAAAAGAGCGTTGTCCGATTGTCGATACCTGGTGGCAAACGGAAACTGGAGGAATTTTAATTTCTCCTATCGCTGGTATTACCAAAACAATTCCAAGCTATGCGACTCTTCCCTTAAAAGGAGTAGAGCCTGTCTTAGTTAATGAAAAAGGAATTGAGCAAACTGAAATGGTAAGTGAAGGCCATCTCTGTATTAAAACTCCCTGGCCAGGACTGGCCAGAACTATTTACGGGGACCATGAAAGATATAAGCAAACCTATTTTTCGACTTACAAGGGTCTCTATTTCACAGGAGATGGCGCCAAAAGAGAAAGCAATGGTTATTACCGTATCACTGGTCGAGTTGATGACGTTATCAATGTATCAGGTCATAGAATCGGTACTGCCGAAGTTGAAGATGCAATTAATGCTCATGACTTAATTATTGAAAGTGCGGTTGTAGGTTATCCTCATCCGATCAAAGGTCAGGGAATTTATGCTTTTGTTATTTGTATGGATCACTCCCATACTCAGGAAGAAATAGAAAAACAAATCAAAGATTCTGTTCAGAAAATAATAGGACCAATCGCTAAACCTGATCTTATACAAGTTGTTGCAGGACTTCCAAAAACAAGATCTGGAAAAATTATGCGGAGAATTTTAAGAAAAATAGTAGAAAACGATATTGCCAATATTGGTGATACTTCAACTCTACTTAATCCAGAATGTGTTGAGAAAATTATTAAAGATAAGAAAATATAATTATTTTTTTTCTTCTATAAGTTTTTTCAAATGAGCTTCAATAGTCCTTCTTGCATAGGGTAGTAAATTCTCTGCAAGATCAGGATAAATGGACACAAGCATTTCTTCGAGGTTTTGATTTTTAGCAAGTAGATCTATAATTTGATCCTCGCGCATTTGTCGATGCTTGAGTGTTTCTTCAAGCTTATGTGTACCTCCAACAATAATTCCGTGACTTGGAATAATATTTTTTGGTTGAAGTTTTATAACTTTTTTTAATGTTTCAAAATATTTTTTCATATCTCCTTCAGGCGCCTGAATGACAACTGTCCCAATGGTCTGTATTAAATCACCCACCAAGAACCAATTCAAGTTGGCCGGAGCAAGTGCCAGCTGCCCTTCATCGTGCCCTGGAACTTCATAGACACGGACGTCTTGTCCCAAACTTTTTGTGACAATATCCCCTTCCTTTCTAATGATCAAAGAAATTCCTTCAAAATAATTTTCGCCACTATTATTTTTAATTCTCGCTAAAGTATCAGCTGAGAGTTCAATTCCAACTTTAAACTTTTTGGCAATAGTATTAGCAAACTGATAATGATCAGGATGATGATGAGTTAAAAAAATTGAATCAAACCCTATTTTTTGAACTGATTTAATAAATTTAGCGAGTTCAATTTCATCTTTGGGTGAAGGATCAATTAATATTTTTGGAGAATTACTATTAATTCCATCCCCAATGATAAAAGAATTCGTGCGATTGGCAGGAGGAAAAGTATTTGAGAGCGGTAAAAACTGGCGAACACCATGAATGGATTCAATCATAGGCACTTCAGTTTCAGGATCGTAAGGAAGAGTCATATTAATAGGCGTGGCATGCAAAGGATTTGCTGCGAATGTTTTTAAAATTGTTATCGCCGGTGGAACGGCCAGCATTTCTCCCTCTTGATATTTAGCGTGTAATCCCGCTGGAGAATTCCACTCTCCAAACTCGGCTTCATTTAAATCGATATTAAAATTTATTTCAGCAGCTAAAGTAATTTTAAAATAAAAATTTTTGAAACGGTATGGATTAAATTCAGGAGTTATGGCAACACCAATATTGTCGATGGCCAAGACAACGCCATCCTCTAGCGCCTGAGGTAAATCAAAATTTAACTCCTCGGCAACTTCACGAATGAGTGCATGGAGAATTTGTGGTTTAACATCTCTAGGCCAAAGGATATTTTGCAGCGGAGCTTCACTATCATTTTTGTCAACTTTTCCTCCTGGTGTCGCATAATAACCGGGAAAAACAGGCAAATAGTTTTGCCGTTTAATAAAAAAAACTTTCCCTTTCGTTACAAAAACCGCTGATACTGATTCTCTCATTGTCTTATCCATGCCCAGTTATTACAATTTATTTATACTACTTATTTTTCTAATTTATCACGCAAACACTCTAGGAGAAACTATGAAATTACTTATTCTTATGTCTTCACTAATGTTTAATGTTTCAATTTTCGCATCTGAGACCCAAGGACAAAATCATCCCTGTAAAGAAGACATCACAAAATATTGTGCTGGTGTCGAAAAAGGTGAAGGCCGAATTGTAAAATGTTTAAAAGAGCATGAAAAAGAAATTTCTTCATCTTGTTCTGAGAAAATGGCGGCCGGTAAAACAAAAATGAGAGCAAAGGCCAAAGATATATACACTAATTGCAAGGATGATTTGAAATCACTCTGCAAAGAGGCGACAAAAGGAAAGGGCGGAAAAATGAAATGTTTAGAAACTAAAAAAGAGCAACTAAGCGAAAAATGCAAAGCGACACTTCCATAAACTTTAGAAAGTCGTAATATTTTTTGAACTCAAATTATCAGTATATTGTTTACTTTTACTCTTTAAACAATCTCGCAAAGTTGCAAGCGGACATAAGCTAAGAGCTCGTGCGCTTGCTTCAGCGACAGCTCTTGAAGTACCCACAAAATTATTCTGACCTGATGGAAAAAAATAATCTATTTGATCTTGAAATAAAAGTTCTTGATCATAAATAACATTTTTTCCATCGTAAAAATCTCCAATTAAAAATAAGTTTTTTAAGGGCGCAAGATTCTGAGGAAATAAACTATTTTCTTTTTTTATTTGGGGAGTCACTCTTCCCGAGGGCACAAACCACACTGCCGGTAATTCTTTAACTAATTTATCTTCAGTTACAAGACCTGCAGCAGTCACGACGACGTCTATTTTATTTTTTTTAATCCAATCAATCGCCTTTAACCAATACTCTTTTTTTTGTTCACCTTTATGATCAAAAATAATTAAGGGATAAATATTAACACTGACTTTTGCTGGCACAAAAAAGGCTAAAAATTCTTCGAGAACTAATTGTCCGTGAAAACGTGGAAAGTTTTTATTAAAAGATAAATTCAGGCAGTCGAGTTTCACTGAATGTGTCAGATCAACAACTGAATTAACTTTAACTTGTTTAGAGACTGGTTTTATTTTTTCAGTGCAAAAACCTGTGTCTAAAAAAGCAATCTTTAAAGAAGTTTGAGCAAGAGCAGTATTGAGATTTAAAAAAATATAAACTGGCCCCAAAAGGGCCAGTTTGAATAATAAATTACATTTGAGAATCTTGAGCTGGTTCGATATAAAATGGACGGTGAATTGAAGCTTTTTCATAAGCCTTATTATAAAGGTCTTTATTGAAATTTTTCAAATTTTTCTTGAAATCATCTTCCATATTACCC
>JAURXW010000389.1 GCA_030654205.1 Bacteriovorax sp. | reverse complement strand
GCTAGAAAATCGATAAAAACCCAACAAATTTATTTTGCCGGTCCTTTGAAGTTAAAACAAGGAGGAACAGGAATTGTTGGAAGAATACCCGTTTACAATCAAAATAAGTTTTGGGGATTTACCGCTGTAGTTATTAAATTTGAAACGTTACTAAATACTGCCGGAATCAATTCTTTAGATCAAACCAAGTATTATTTTCAGTTTTCTAAGGTAAGTCCAATTACGAATAAAGAAGTTTTTTTTCTGCCAATTCAAGGTGATTTGTCTAAAAATCAGTATGTTTCTTATACGATGCCTCAGAGTGATTGGAAGCTTTATTTGATTAAAAAAGAAAAAAATGGCTTTTTGCATATTTTTATATTACCACTACTTTTTGGTATTATTATTGCCGCTTTTTTAGGTGTTTTGACTACTAAGTTATTAAATAAACCAAAAAAATTACAGCTTTTAGTTGATGCTCAAGTAAATGAACTTCAAAAAAATGAAATGAAGTTTAAGTCTATATTTGATCAAGCCACTGTGGGTTTTGCAATTGTTGATGCAAATTCGGGTGATTTAGTTCAGGTCAACGAAAAATATTGTAGCATGTTAGGCTATTCTGAAGAAGAGATAAACAAGAAAAACCTAACTTTATTTACGCATCCGGATGATGTTTCGATAAGTTTATTGCATTTGAAAAATCTCAGGGAGGGTGTTGTTCGAGAGTATTCTTCGGAAAAGAGATATGTGACAAAAACGGGAGAAATTATCTGGGTGAGTTTGACGGTTTCCCCTCTTTGGAAAGCAAATGAAAAACCTACCGTAAATATTGCTTTTATAAAAGACATTACCATAACAAAGCAAGCTCAGGAATTAATAGAAAAAAGTGAAACACGATTTAGATCCCTTTTTGATAATTCCTTGTTGCCGTTGTGGGAAGAGGATTTTTCGGGAGTGAAAAACTATCTTATTGAGCTGGATTTAATGAATAAAAGCCCAGAATATGTTTACTCTTTTTTTAATGAAAATCCGGATGAATTTTACAAATGCATTTCATTAGTTAAAATTATTGATGTTAATTATGAGTGTTTAAAACTTCATAAAGTCAAAGATAAAGCTACATTGATGAAGAATCTAACTCAATTAATTGATTTTGGATCTTTTGATGAAGTAAAGAAACAATTAGTAGCCATTTCTCAAAATGCGAAACAATTTAGTATTGATTCGAGAATAAAAAATATGAATGGAGAATATCGCGATATTAATTTGAGATGGAGTGTTATTCAAGGTTACGAAGAATCGTTTGAAAGAGTAATCCTTTCTACCGAAGATATCACAGAGCGAAAAGCTTCTGAAAAAATAATTATAAATTCTCAAAAAAACATCAAATCATTGATAGATACTATTGATGGAATTGTATGGGAATTTGATATTCCAACTGCGGCTTTAACTTTTATCAGTAAAAAAGTGGAGAAAATATTGGGCTATTCAGTAAAAGAATATTTGTCATGTCCCACTTTTTGGGAAGACCACATCTACTCTGAGGATAAAAAATGGGTTTTAGAATACTCTGCATCTTTAAATAAAAAAGGCTTAAACCATGACTATGAATACAGAATGGTTAATAAAAAAGGCGAAATAGTATGGATTAGAGATATCATAAATTTTGTTTTTGAAAATGATGTGCCAGTAAGTTCTCGTGGAATTATGATTGATATTACCAAAACGAAACAGGCCGAAAATGATTTAAGCAGTTCCTTGGATTTAGTCACAGAACAGAACAAGAGATTACTGAATTTTTCTTATATTGTATCTCATAATTTAAGATCCCATTCCAGTAACATTGAATCTATAACTTCATTGATAGAATTTTCGGAATCAGAAGAGGAAACTTTGGAAATGGTACAATTACTAAAGAAAGTTACCCAGTCGCTTAATGATACCATGCACAATCTTAATGAAGTTGTTAATATAAAAGCAAATATAGATATTGTATATGAATCTTTGAATTTGAAGCAATATAGTGAGGAAGCCATTGCCATTCTTACGGAACAAATTGCGATAAAAGATGTTCAAATAATAAATAATATTCCATCCGATGTTGTTGTAATGTACAATCCGGCTTATATGCAAAGTGTTTTTCTTAATTTGATTTCAAATGCTATTCGGTACAGTCATCCGGATCGCAAACCAGAAATTACAATTGATTTTTATACAGAGAAAGATAAAAAAGTGCTTCAAATCACGGATAATGGAATTGGGATTGATCTTCACAAAAATGGAGATAAAATATTTGGTATGTACAAAACGTTCAGCACTAATTCTGATTCAAAAGGGATTGGGTTGTTTATCACCAAAAATCAAATTGATGCTATGGGCGGTAGTATCTCTATAGAAAGTGAACCCAATATAGGAACCACATTTAAAATCTATATTTAATGAAAAAAAAAGAGATATGGATAGTTGATGATGACAATATATACCAAATAATTGTCCGTAAAATCATTAGTAAAATTGAGTTGTTTTCTTCTTTTTCGTCCTATAAAAATGGAAAAGATGCTATTGATGCTTTGAAAAAAGCAATCGAAAACAACGAAAATATACCAGATGTCATTTTATTAGATATTAATATGCCTATCATGGACGGATGGGAATTCATGGATGAAATAGTATCCTATAAATCAAAACTAAAGCAAAAAATAGCCATTTATATAGTTAGTTCATCAATTGCAGTTCAAGATAAAGATAAAGCTAAAACGTATACCGAAATTTTAGGTTTCTTGTCAAAACCCATTACTATGGATGCTTTGTATGAAATCGTATCCGAAATTTAAGCAACTTGTATTTCTCTTTTTATTTCTTCTAATGTTTTATTGGTAAAAATTAGTTCTTCAATAATTTGTTGTCTCAAAACAGCTAAATCTTCATATTGAAAGTATTTGGCCCAAGAAGTCAGATTTTGTAAATTTCTAATTTGTTTGATTCTTTTTGTCGTTTCAAAACTGGTGCGAAGTACTGCTTTATGATCGTAGTTGGGATTATTTTTGTGTTGGTAATTGACTGTATTTTTTAAATAATCCGCTTCTAAATAATATAATTCTTCCAGAGCATTATCCGGATAAAATTCTGTCCAGGCGGCAAAACCTACTTTTGTTTTAGAATCTGTTTCGGGTTCCATTGGTTCTAAACGCCATTTGCTGTTAGCTAATCGTCCCCAATGATTTGATAATCGGTACATTCCACTTGTCGTGTAATAATAGCGACTGCCGGATTTACTTTGGAATTGCAATTTTAAATTCTCGATAGATTTTAAGTTTTGTTCCTTAAAAACACAAAAGGTATTTTTGAAAGAATTAGGGTTGGGACGAAATGTTTTTTCCATAAAGCAAAGATAATGAGAAAGCCTGAAAGCGCATAAGAGAAACAATAATTGATTAACTTTGCAAAATTAAATCTTTAAATTATATTGATTATGACCAAGCCTTCTCATGAAAAAATGTTACAAAAAGGAATTTTCACCGGAATAATGGAGAAAGATGAAAACGGCAATTTTTTTTGTGGTGAATATCTTTTAGATTATAAGATGGCACAAGCCCATACTATTGGAGACTGGATTACAATAAAATCAATTATCGAA
>JAURXW010000212.1 GCA_030654205.1 Bacteriovorax sp. | reverse complement strand
ACTTTCATTTCGTGATTTTTCTAAAAACAAGTTAACAAGAGGTTCTGTTTTTCGAGATCGTTTTGTATTGAGTAGAAAAATTCCGCTTTTTCCTTTTTTAAATTTAGGAATAGAGACAGGACCTACTTCATTTTTATTTTTTATCAGTATAGGTGAATTTAAATAACTTATAAGTGGATCAACCCCTGAACTGGCCCCATGAAAATGAGATTCCATTTGAGCAAAGATCGTTTTTAGTCTCTTAATATCTAAATTCGAATGACTTTCTTGCTCGTAACGATCAAATATAGCGGCAACGAGTGCTCCCGAGCTGCCTACGCCATAGCCTTGAGGAATAGTTGAATCAAAATACAGACCTTGAGAAATATCAAATTCAAAAGATGTTTGATCGAATTGAAAATTGAGCTGACCTGAATCTATAAGTTGTTTCAAATAAAGTGAGAAGGCCTTTAACTCTGAATCTATGACCGTTGTATTATCTCGTCTAAAAGTAAGCTTGCCTTCAAACAGTGAATAAGGAATCAATAAGGCCATTGAATTTTGAATAACACTGTATTCACCAAAAAGAATAATTT
Source organism: Bacteriovorax sp. (assembly GCA_030654205.1). Lineage (GTDB taxonomy): Bacteria > Bdellovibrionota > Bacteriovoracia > Bacteriovoracales > Bacteriovoracaceae > Bacteriovorax. The sequence goes on along the minus strand of JAURXW010000212.1, from coordinate 7,446 downwards.
TTGAATAAAATTTTTTGTCTGGTCTCATCGCTGTTTGAACTTGTGTCACTTGCTGGCCTCTATTTTAACTGGTCCCATTCCAACTTCATCGTGTATCCATTTTGTCCCTACAAGCCCGGTTAACAGCTCGTTTTCAATCCAAGCTCGAACAATTATCTCAAACTTTTTTGGGTAAAGAAGATGAATATTAGGGCCAGCATCAATAGTAAAGCAAACTGGAATATTTTTTTCAGTTCTGTACTGACGAATTTTATCTATTAGCCACAAACTATTTGGTTTTAATAGAATATATGAAGGATTAGAAGTCATCATAAGTGCGTGTAGGGTAAGTGCTTCTTCCTCAACAATCTCAATAAAACTCAAAAGATCTCCGCCTTTAAGCGCGGCCACCAGCTTAACTAAATTTTCTTCAGCTCTTTGAAATCTCTGATCTTTAAAGAAATGATTTTCCATCAAACTGTGCCCTGCGCGACTAGAAACAGATTTTTCAGCATCATCAACAATTAAAATAGAATCGCGGTAGTCATTAAAAATTTCATGAGCTTCGCTAAATTGTGAGGCAAATTGATTTGAACTATTGGCGATAGCTAAGCTCTTTCCCCAACTGGCCATTGCTGCATAAACTGAGCGAGATGCAGAGCCAGAGGCAAGCCTAGAAAGAGTGGAAGCTTTTTTAAAAAATTCAGCTTTTTCTAATTGAACACCTGTGATTAATTCATCCAGCGAACAAAGCGACAAGCAAAGCGCACTCATGGAAGAAGCCGATGAAGCAATACCAGAAGAATGAGGAAAAGTATTTGTAGAGCCTATATCAAGATGATAATCAGCAAGCCATGGAAAATGAGAAATCTGACTGATTAAAAATTTTTCAATTTTATTTTTAAATTTTGAGTTGGAACTTCCTTCAAATAAAAAATTAATTGAAACGCACTTACTGTCAGTTTTTTCAGCACTTATAGAAAGATTTGTAATTGAATGCTTTAAAGTAAAACTAATAGAAGAATTTCTTGGCAATTGATCACCAAATTTTCCCCAGTATTTAACAAGAGCTATATTCGAAGGTGAAGTCCACTGAACTCTAAATTTGGAATTCATTATTAGTGGATCAAGTGGTTAGAGAAGCCCATCTTCACCGAGTCTTTCGACAAAGATTCAAGCGGCCCTGAAATTAAATCATCATAGCTATAAACTACATCTAGTCCTTTTTGACTAAAATAAGATTTAACAGAAGTTAAATTCTCCTCTGTTGCCACCATCACAAAGTCTCCCCCCCATGCTCCAAGGGATTTAACTGCGCCATTAAAATCAGAAAACATAAGGTCTTTAACAGGAGTCATTTCAAGAGACTCACCAACAAGATTTTCATGTGTGATCATGGCCGCTTGAAATTGTTTTAGGGTTTGAGCGTTTAAAAATTCTTGGGTAAGTTCTGTTATTTTTGTAATTAGTGAATTAGCGATAGGACGTCTCGTTGAATATTCAGCAACGGCATCTCTAGAATTTTGTTTTTTTCCAAGATAAATAAAATAAATATTATCTCTAAAGCTTGGATGAAAATAAATGGGTGACCAGTTAGGCCCGCTTGTAATTTTTTTATAAGCAATGGGTCCATCTGACTGAGCACATGCGATGTCGTATCCCGAGCCACCGTGTGTTTTAAAAAGTAATTCAAAGGGTGAAATATAGGCCCATTGAGCAATATTATATATCAAAGAAGAACTGCTTCCTAATCCCCAAGCAAGAGGAAAACCAAGATGTGTTTCAACTTTTACGTCGACACCATCTCTTAAGAAATGAGAGTTTTGTTTTCTAACTTGCTGAAGAATTTTTTGTAAGAAAAGTGCTTCTTCAGAAGGATTTTCATCGAGACATTTAAAATGCCAAAACTCAAACTTGCTATCAAACCAACAATTACCCTTAACATCAAAAGATTTCCAACTAAGCGTCGGTGAAAATGAAGGTGTATATTTAACTGAAAGTGATTGTCCAACTTTAGTCGGAAGTGCTAAGGCGAGGGCCCCATCCAACACGAAATACTCACCAGTTAAAAGTAGTTTGCCATGTCCAAAAAAGTATTGGTTTTTTTCAGGGCACGTTTTTTTTAGTTCACTATTAATTTGATTCAAATTCAACTCGTTCATTTTGTGTAATTCCTTAAACCAGAGACGAATTCTCTGACCGATTTAAATGAAATAACTTCGTTTTCAAAATATTTTTTAGCTTCAACACGTTCTAGTTCATTAGTTTCAAGATGGTTCAAGATATTCATTAAATGCATTTTCATATGACCTTTTTGAATACCTGAAGTCACAAGAGATCTGACTGCAGCAAAATTTTGGGCCAGGCCAATTGTCGCTACAATTTTCATCAACTCTTGAGCATCGGGATATCCCAGCATGCCTAAAGAAAGTTTAGCAAGTGGATGAAGTGAGGTAAGCCCACCGACTGTTCCAATTGATAGTGGAATCTCAAGAGTAAAACGAAATTTATTATTTTCAATCGTTACATCACTCAATCCACGGTAGTGGCCATCGCGAGCAGCATAAGCATGACCACAGGCCTCTACCGCGCGATAATCGTTTCCTGTGGCCACAACCACAGCATCGATACCATTAAAAATTCCTTTATTATGAGTCGTTGCACGAGTGACATCAATTTTAGAAATTCTGACAGCTGTTGCAAATTTATCGGCAAATTCTTGGGCCGACATTCCCAAACTACTATCATCTAAATCTGAAATATCACATTCCACATAAGCTCTGACTCGAGAGTCAGGGGTGTAATTTGAAAGTATGGCCATGATAATTTGCAAATCTTTTTCTTCATCTGTGAAATTTTGAGCACTCATTACCATTTCTTTAAAATTCTTTGCTAATACTTCAAGAACAGAATTGATAAAGTTAGCACCCATAGCATCGCAAGTATTAAACTCTGCGAGTAATTGATAATAACCTTCTTCATCAGCAGTTCTATCAACTAAATCAAGAGAGAGCAGTCCCCCTCCGCGCTTTTGCATATTATCAGTCAAAAATTGGGTACCAGCTATTAATTCATTTTTTATCTCCGCAAAAAAATGAGTCAATTTTAAAACATCTCCATGCCATTTAAAATGAACTTGCCCAATTTTAGTTGTGGAAATAACTTCTGCATGAAATCCACCGCGAGAAAGCCAAAAATTAGCCGCTCTGGCACTTGCAGCGACTACCGAGCTTTCTTCTATGACCATTGGGACACAAAAGATTTTATTATTTATTAATACATTTGGAACGACACCTAAGGGAAAAATAAAATTTGTAATTGTATTTTCACTGAATTCATCCAGTGTTTTTTGAAAAACCTCATCTGTGTGCCAAAATTTTTTAAATTGAGATCGAGCTGCTTCAGAATCTGAAAAAAAATTTTTAACAACTAGTTCCATCTTCTCAAATTTTGAGAGTTTAGAAAAACCAATGAGCGCTTGATTCATATTTTATCCTCATTCTTGGTCATTAAAAATGCTTTTGCTATTTTTAATCCATTGATTTGTCCGGCCGTAAAGTTGCGAAGGTCTTCATAATTCTCGGCATGCTTTAAAAAATTCTTTGCTTGTCCGATAACCGAAGTAAAAGCAAGAGACTCTTTAAGATAATACCCATCGAGGATATTTTCTACTCCACCAGAAATAATAATTTGTTTTTGCTTATAATTAGAGTTTGCTTTTAAGAGTGCATTTAAAAAACAAACCATTTCAGGAGCTGTATGCCCCACCTTAGAAAAGGCTTCATTATCACTGGCCGTTTCACGAGTTGCTCTTATTTGTTCAAGCTTAGAAAAATTAGTACCACCAAATGCCGCCAATTCAATTGCATCGATTGGCAAATCGAGCAGCGCCTTTAAACTTTTAGGACCCATTCCCTGGCCAACTTCTTTAACTATTATTTTGTTTTTAAGGACATCACAAAGTTTGGCAAGAGTTTCAAGTGGACTAAATTTTAATCTATCCCCTTCTGGCTGAAACCATTCTTGCAATGGATTGATATGAACAATTAATCCATCGGCATCAAGCTTATCCAAAAGATCTGTTATTTTTTGTTGATTATTACTTGCTATCAATTGCTCCACTTGAGCAATTCCAAGGTTGGCAAATAATGGAAGATCATCACCTAGGATTGAACGAAGATTAAAATCGTTAAAATAAGAATTATCCTCTAAAAGAACCCGGCATGATCCAAGTCCCATTCCCAAACCAAACTCTTGGCATACACGAGCGAGATTTAAATTAATATGTTTTGCCGGCCCAACTCCACCAGTCATACTTGAAACCCAAAGCGGGGCCTTGAGGGATTTACCTAAAAAATTAATAGAAAGATCCATTTCTTTTGAAGGATGTGCACTAAAAAGTGGTTCGTAATAAAAGCGTTGATCGGCCTCTGCTCTTTTAGTCTGTGCCTTTAAGGCCAGCTCAATATGATCTAATTTTCGAATCTCTTGAATAATTTCTGACATAAAATCCTTTTAGCATAAAAATGTCTTGATCGTCATGTCTTTTAAATGCGTTAAACGATTGAAACTATTCAGAAATAATGAGGATAAACTCTCGTTTAAAGTCAGCTATAGCGCCTAGAAGCTCTTTGGGGGTGCCCAATCTCAACTCTTCAGTAGGACTGTTTAAATCCAAGGCGAGAAATAATTTTTTGGAATTTGGATTATTTCCCCAAGATTCTACAAATTCTTCTAAGACTCTTTTTAATCGGTAAGGAGTATCCATTAAAATACTAGGATATTTTTGGGCCAATAATTTTTTGATAACAATTATTCTTTCGGCATTTTCTAAGGGCAGAAATCCTTCAAACCAAAATTTTTTGTGATTAAATCCTGATAAGGCCATGGCCAGCACTACTGAATTACAAAATGGCGTGGACGTTACGCGGATATGATTTTGATGACACATTTTAACCAGCTCGACACCTGGATCATAAAAAGCAGGAAGTCCACCATCACTCATTAAAAAAACATTTTTCCCCGACTGAAGCTCACTAAGTAATTCTTTTGAAACGACACTTGCAGTATGCTCGTTATAAAGTACGAAACTCTCAACACTTTCGCGTGGAAGCTTAAAATTTAGCCAACGTCTGCGGCTTGGCTTTAAATCTTCAATGACAAAAATTGAATTAACCTGATCATTTAAGGCCGCATTTTGCAAAAGAGCAAAGGCCACAGGTTCAAGTTCTCCAACTTCAGAAAGTGGAGTGGGAATTAGAGTAAGGGTTCCATTTAATTTCATGAGGGGAACTTAGCAAATTAGCGAAGTAAATTACAGCTTTATTCATTGCTATGAAAAAAGGACTGTAAATATATAATCTTTACAGTCCTCCAATTTTAAATTTTAATGGTCTGTACGCTCGTTGTGATCTCAACACTCTTGGTTTCTGTTCCTAGAATATCGATTGAAAGTTTTTTCATATTTTTAAAAACTTTTTTTAATGAAATGGTTACATTACTCCCATTCAAATTAGCAGTACATACAAGCCGTGCCTTGGCTTCAATATCGCTATGAACTCCGGCCTCTTTCTTATTACTATCTTTTATTTTTGCTTGGGCCTCTTTAGTTTCTGCTTCATCAATAATTTGCTTAAAGCTTGCCTCTGAAACTTTGCAATTGAGTTTTTTATCAAATGCAATCATCGACTCTAAATTTTTTGTCCACTTTATTTCCAAATCACTTAAAAGTTTTTTTTCACGTGCCGATTTTGGAATATATTCAAAACCTAAAAACGATTCTGCAGGTCCATCGATATCAATTTCAACGATATTTTTTTCAATCGCCATTCCCACCTTTATTGATCCATGTTCATGGGCCGCCAAAGCATGCTCGCCAGCAAAAGTAACAGAAGTAGAGATAGTAAAAACTAAGAATAATACGCTTATTGTAAAAATACTTTTCATTGGAGATCCCCCTTTAATTAGTTATAAATCTATTGAATAATCTACTGTCTTTTTGATATTAATGCAAACCATTTGCAAATAAAAATAATGACATATTCCTCACAGCACACGATAAAAGGCTAATGAAGCTTACAGACAACGCCCTTTTTTTTATTGTTTACCCAATGGATCTCGAAGATCTAGGTCTTTTAGAGTTAAAAGAAAAATTTGCACTCCATTTTGAAGACGCTGGCTTTAGCTTAATCAAGCAAATCCCAGGCGGGCTCGAAATTGAATGCCCGCTGAGTATTGGATTGCGCTTAAATACAATTTTAAGAACGCCCACCCGTATACTGCTTCGTCTTGGTGAATTTAAATGTAGAGATGCTCCTAAACTGTTTCAAAAGATTTCTAAATTCAATTGGTCCCCTTGGCTTATTGGACAGATACCGGAAATAGAGAGCTCTTCGACTAATTCAAGACTCTTTGATTCAAGAAAAATTGAGAAGGCCATCCAAGATGGAGTGCTTCAGTACTATCGTCATAAACCAGTAAAGAAAAAATACCTTGAGCACTTAGCGGCAAGTAATCTTTTAAACCTTCCTAAAATATATTTTAGGTCCGTAGACGATGTTTGTACTTTAAGTCTAGATACAACGGGTGAACGCCTGCATTTAAGAAATGAAAAAATTCTCACGGGCCTTGCTCCAATCAGAGAGAATTTGGCAGCACTACTTTTAACTGAACTTAAAACTCATTTAAAAAATGATACATACACTTTGATAGATCCAATGTGTGGCTCTGGAACTTTTTTATTTGAAGCGGCCAATGAAAATGCCATTACAAGCAAACGAGATTTTTCTTATCTCCATTTGCCTTTGGTTCTCGATGATAAAAATGAACTTAAGCAATTATTAGTGATTAATCCTAAAAATTCATTTGCCAATTTTCTAGGTTTTGAAATGAATGCTGAGGTCGTTTCCCAGGCCTTGAAAAACTGTGAAGGGACTAATATTAAAATCGAAATGGGAAATCTTTTTGATAAGGCCTCTCATAAAATAAATCCATCTATCGCTATCATGAACCCTCCTTACGGAATTCGCGTTGGAGTCAGAGGCAGCGGCGAAGAAGAAATTAATTTACCCTATTATTTAAAAGTTATTGAGGCCGTTAAAAATAAATTTTCACCCGAAATATTAGGGATTATTGTTCCGGCCGATTACCGATTAAAAACTAATAATAGTTTCACCATAAAAGCTGCTAGAGCATTTAAAAATGGTGGAATTGATGTTGTCTTTTATGTGCTGGAATATGCTCAATAAATTGAGGGCTTAAGTCTAATTTTCAATAATCGTAGATAATTGAGGAAGTTGATACGATTCCTCTATGATATATTCATTGCTAATTTTTATCTCTCGATTGTGACGAAGTTCATATATCCAACACTCTTGATGCCAATCCAAAACTTCTCGATATTCGCCGGCCCGAGATTTATTAAAAGCTATTTAAATTTAAGTTGGCTGCAATTGTATTGATGATAGA
>JAURXW010000361.1 GCA_030654205.1 Bacteriovorax sp. | reverse complement strand
TCTCTGGTCTTTTGTTTGATCACTATTTAGGTTCGACCAACCATCTTGATTCGTTTGACCGATGTCTGAGCGTAGAGAATAGCCTAAGCTCATTTCAGCTCTATTATCACCCGTAATAATCATTGATGAGCTTGATCCGCCCCCACAGCAAGAAGAAGAGAATACGTTAGTAGAAAAGATTAGAAATAGTACTAAAAAATATTTCATAAAGTTAAACTATAAGAATACTCAACATCTTCTACAATTAAGTTATTTTTGTTTAAGGTAAGATGAAGTTGCCAGTCCCCTGTCATTGAAAAATAGAGTTCACTTAATTGATAAACGCCATTTGTAAGCTTGGTGACGACAATTGGCGAAGAACCATGCCCCATACTTTTCATCCAAAGATAAGCACCTAAGGAATAATTACTATCATCATAAACAGCACCATTTTTAGTAAGAATAATAATGGCCTTACCTTCTTCATTCGTATTAATTCCAGTAATCCAGTTTAGTTGAATACTTTGAGACGTCGTATTGAACGAACGAATTGATTCCATGGCCTGAATATTACCAGTCTCTTTCGATAGCTCTTTCAACAGTGGTGATTTGCCACAAGAAGTAAAAACTAAAACAAGAAATATTAGTAAGCAGTTTATTTTTTTCATATTATCTCACAATAAAGCATCCCAAGGTCTTTGTTTCATTTTTAGCAATTGGTCTATGATTTTTTAAATCTTCAAGGGCATTCTTTAGAAAAAAGTCCTTGGCATTTTCAGGAAAAGTAGAATTAGTCACTCCTCCATTATAAATAACCTCTCCCTTTTGATTCACAATAAAAGCATGTGGAGTCTTTAGTGCATTAAATTTTGATGCAATCGATAAGTTTGTATCGGCCAATACTTCAAAGTTAACTTTTTTGTCACTCAAATAATTTTTAACCTCATCTGCGGAAGATCCTTTTTTTGAATGAATCCCAAGGAATTTAAATTCAGGATAATTCTTACTTAATTCATTTATGTAACTAAGATTGCCCTTTGAGCAAGGACAATCTTTAGAAATAAAAATTAAGACAAATGACTTATCAGACTTTGCAAGTTCAATCTTTTCCTCTTTTCCAGTTCTAGTTGATATCCCCGCAAAGCTATCCACTGAAATATTTGCAAATGCATTTAAAGAAATTAAGAAAGCTAAAATTAAAACTTTCATTATTTTTTAAACTCTAAATGGTAACGTGCTTCTTCAATTAAATTATTTGTCGAATCATTTAATTGGATTTTAAAAAACCAAGATCCATCCATTCCTCCCATGAAATAAGCTTTTTCAATAAGGAACTCACTATCACCAGTTTTTGTTAAAACAACTGGGCGAGAACCATGTTCGTGATTACTCATAACCATCCAAGGAATTACTTTAATTGTAACAACTTTATCATTTTCAGAAAGTGAAATCTTAGCTGAATTATATTGATCTAAGTACGGCCCATAAATCCAGTCAATGTTGGCACAAATGGAAGTTTTAGTAAATTTCACATCACAACGCTCATCTGCAAATGTAAAGTTCATACTAATTAGGGCAAAAATTGTAATAAGTAATTTCATCATTTTCTCCATTTATCTTTATGGTTGCTTCTTAAGTTTTCTCTGAAGACTTTGTCGATGAAGACCAAGTTCTCTTGCTGTTTTAGATATGTTTCCATGATTTTGAGTCAGAACATAATTGATATATTCATATTCGTTGCGTGATAGAGATATTCTTTTTGTTTCTTCCTCTGATATACTTTCATTTGCTAATTCACACTTTGCTTTTTTAATTTCTAAAGCTTCGACAATTTGTTCAAAGTTAGCTGGTTTTGTTAAATAATTTAAAGCCCCAAGCTTAATAGCTTCTATAGCAGTTGCGATGCTCCCAAAACCAGTTAAAACTACAATACGACAATTCTGATTAAGAGTTTTGAGTTTGTTAATCACATTAAGCCCACTCTCACCATTTAGCCTTAAATCAATAACAGCAAAATCGAATGATCTATTTGGAACATTACCAAGCTCGTCTGCCTCTACTACATCATGACCAAAATCTTTAAAGTCTGAAGCTATTACTTTTCTAAGTCCAATATCATCTTCGAGAATAAGTGTGTTAAAAACTTCTTTTTTATTCATAGTTCAACACATTTAACGGGGCCATAAATATTACATTAGCGCCACGAGGTTTCAGGTTTGAAATTTTAATACTTCCACCAATAGATTCAGCAAACAATTGGAACGAATAAAGCCCAAGGCCCGTACCTTGCTTTTTAGTTGTTACAAATGGCTCTCCAAAGCGCTCTAGTACATCCTTAGAAAATCCGTCTCCTTTATCTTTAACAGAAATCATCAATCGTTTTTTATCTACGTTGATATCAATTTTGATAATACTATTTCGCGGTGATGACTCGACTGAATTATCAAGTACATTTAAAATGCCTTGTGAAAAATTAATCACAGGTATTTTAATTTCCCTAGGAACAACAGATTCAACATTTAATTCAACAGTAGCTTCTGGATGATCTAATTTCCAATTATCAATTATTTCTTTTAGTGCAATTTGAATATTTACTTTCTGAAAAACATAATCTCTCTTATCTAATTGGGAAAGATTAATTTTTTTTATTACATTCTCACAAGCTTCGACAGCATGAAGAGCATATTCTAAATCTTCAGGAGAATGAGCACCTTTTCGGCTCATCCGATTGAGTCTTAATTTTACAGTATTTAACGGACTAGCAAACTCATGAGAAAAGCCTGCGGTTAATGCTCCGACCGCTCTTAGCCGATCCATTTTCCCTGCGTAGAGCTTCATTTGAGTTAATTTCTCTCTTTGAGAAAACACGTAACGACTTACAGATCTAGTAATTACCCAAACTCCAAATAAAACTGCTTGATTAAAAATCGCCATAGGAACAAAACCCACTTCAGGCCAGAAGTTGTATTGTCCAAATTGAATTGCTAAAAAATTTCCAGCAATTAAAAGATAAAAGAAAATACTTTTTCTTCCTGATAATAAAATTGCGCCAAGAATCGCATGTATAAAATAAATATTTTCTACATGTATTTTTATTTCTTTTGTCAGGAACCAAAAAAGGACAGTAAACCATGTCAAATCTAAAATAAGACAGACGAAAGTTACAACACTCGGAAATGGTGTTGTGATTTTTTTCCAAACTCCAAAGAGTATAGTATTAAACACAAATAAGATTGAACAAAACCCAACATAGAGAACTAGTTTTTTTATTGGTGTAGGACTCAACATTAAAATCGGAATAACTAAAATAAACTGAATGAACAAAAATATCCATCGGAGTCGAATGAGCCATAGAATCTTTCCTTTTTCAGGATCAGCTTCATCAATGGGTAATACTAAATAAGAGTATATATCTGTAATAAAATTCATCTATGGCCCAAACTTACCTTAAAAAATTCACTTTCTCCACAAGGGAGGCTATTTCATTGGGCTTAAACCACGGCATTCATAAGAATCTTCTCGTAGCCATGTAACTCTGTGAATCATTGCTCTTGTTGGAGTTTTAGTCGCTCCACTAAAAATAAGAATATAGTGATTGTCATGACGATTTACTTTATACTGAGCTGCAAAAACTTGATTATACAATTGAGTCGTATCATCTCCCCATCTATCAATTTCCCATGGCTTTTCGACATCGCCAGTTACTTCACCGCAAGTGCCAGGAAGCTTGAACTCTGTATCATTATTTGTTCTTCTACTGCTTAACAAAATTTCCATTTCTCGGGAATGAACACCAATATCATCAAGACCAAACATCATTTGAGCATTAATATTATTACAATGTTTTCCCTTGGTCAGATTTGGGATTACTTCGTTGATCTGAACGTAACAGGCAGTTCCTGTTCTTTGCTCATTATGAAATAGCTCGCCTCCATAAATTCGCGATGGCAAATTTATAGCTTCGGCCTGTGCGAGTAGTGAGCTTGTTAAGCCAATAAATACTAAAAACGTCTTCATTAGAATCCTCCAAATAATTTTCTTATTTTATAGAACAAAATCTATCAATTGAATCTGCAACAAAGAGTTGCACGCATGTATGTCCTGCAACTAATTATTGCAGCAATTTCATGTTGCATTTTCCTGAGTATAATTTGCTACAACATCATCAAATACATTCCACAAACTGCATGAACGACTTAGAATCGTGGTGTAAAAAAAATGTAGAAAATAGCGGGCAGGATTCTGAAATTGAACCCAACTCAGCTCTATACACAGAAATAATGTATCTTCTAAATCATTGGGAAGGTTTAACTTCTTTTTTAAGAATTGAGGGAGCCTCTCTTGATAATAATATCGCTGAACGTATTCTTCGATTGCAAGTTATCAATAGAAAAAATTCATTATTTTATAAAACAGAACATGGTGCACTTGTTGGAGATATAATTTGTTCTATAATAAAAACCAGCGAAGAGACAAAAATAAATCCGTTTGAGTATTTGGTTTGGGTTCAGGAAAATGCGGCTGAAGTAAAACTTAATCCTGAGAAATTTATGCCTTGGTCTTTCAAGCAAAAATAGTCAAGCAGAGTTACCGCAAGGATATTTTAAAACCTTGGCAAAGATACCAAGTTGTTCAAGCTGCATGGCCAGCAATCGTTTCAACTAAAGATTTTGAATTAGTTAAAATTGCACTTACCGAAGGACTTGCTATTGAAAAGCAAAGATTGAGTTTTGCTGAGAAGAGAGTCTTTTTGTTATCAGGAATTATCAGATGTGAAGTTTGTGGGCATGCACTAATGGGACAATCTTCTCACGGAAAAAACAAAGTGCATCGTTACTATGGTCATTCAAAGAATGATAAGAGAGATAAACCTTGCTCTGTAAAAAACCTACGAGCTGATGATGTAGAACAAGCTGTTCTTAGCCACTTGAACGAGATTCTATTAAAATCTGGTCATCTCAATAAAATTGAGATCAATATGAAAAACTTTTTAATGACAACTAATGAGGATATGAAAAAGGAAAAAGAGCTGAAAGAAAATGCTCTACATGAATTAGAAGTTGAAATTAACTCAGCACTGAAGTTCCAGTTCTCAATGGACTCAAAATCACAAACATCTCAACTTGTGGCTGAAAAATTAGAAAAAATGGCTGAACAAAGAAAGATATTAAAAACATCGCTGGAATCCATAAAAGATCGTCTATATGCATCTAGCGACGCAAGAGCCGCCAGACTTAGTCTGGAAGATAACTTGGAAAAGTTTAAACGTGGATGGAAAAAAGCCACTCCCATCGTTCAAAAAAGGTTTCTAAGAAGGATGATTGATTGTCTTGTTTACACGACTAATGGGATAAAAACCTTCTACCACATGGACATTCTGGAAGAGTCACAAAACCAAGAGAAAAAGAATAAAATGGCTGAGGGGCAAAACCCCTCGGCCTTGGGTTTTCTAGGCATTAACCAAACTCTTCGAAGAGCTTTGACTTCTTCGAACTTGTTGTTCGGAAATGCGTCTGATTTTGCTAATGGCGCCCGCCGTTCTAGAGTGGACGAACCACTCACCATAACAAAATATTACATGGTTGAGTGGCATGCGCCAAGAGTGAATCTTAGGGAGCTGGCACTCCTTCGGTTTATTTACGGCAAATCAGAACGAGAGCTGGCAAAGCATTTTGGTCGGTCAAAAACGTGTATCCATCAATCGATTGATCGGATGGTTAAAGATGACTTTAAAGAAGCCTATCTTACTAAAGAGGAACGGGAGAAGTTTAAATGGATCTAGGGAAATTAATTACAATCTCAGCGACGCTGGCTTTTCTTGTCGTCTCCACAGGGCAACTTCCAAGGGCCTTAAAAACGATTAGGATTGCCCAATTGCAACTTATTAAGGAATCGCAAGCATCTAAATGGGGTACGCCTATGCTTCTGCCTAGTAGATAAAAGACCAAGGCCCCGAGATTTTTAATGGTCTCTGGGCCTTG
>JAURXW010000029.1 GCA_030654205.1 Bacteriovorax sp. | reverse complement strand
CGCGGACAGACCAGCCGAAAAGGACATTTCTCAAGTTTGGGACTTATCCTTGCTGGGATATTTATTTTGGGTCTTCTGGTGTATGGGCAAAAACTGTTGGACGAGAGCATCATTTCTGAATTGCACAACGAAGGCGTTGATATTGATCAGGTAGGTTTTAGCTTTGTCAATGTAGGAGAATATATTTATTTCCTTGGGATCGCTGCGATCGGGTTCGTGTTTTTCAGAAACAGACGCGATGCGAAACAGTGGTTTCCTGCGAAGGGATAAATTGACAAAAACGGAGTGGACAAAATCCACTCCGTTTTTGTTTGTGAAGTAAAATTCAGGCATCGCACGCTATTTATCAGGAGGAGTTATGCCCACCATGCAAATCGAAGACGATGACGAAGTCATTCTCGTTGACCTTCAGCCTGTCGCTGGCGTTCGTTCTGTCAGCATTGACCCGAAGGATGTGATCGAAAAATCACAGCAAGCCATTGACCAATAGAATAAAATTGACTAAAAAGACATTCGTCATATTTATGGCATAATTATGACGAATGTTGAATGCCTTCTAGCCTTTTATTGTTGATACAGAAACCGTGCAATTTTTGTTCAAGGATATTGTTTTATGGATAAACTTATCAGCTCGAAACCACAATCTGTAAAAAGGTTCTATTTTTTTGAATATTTTTATGTCTTGTTGAAGAGCATTCAACTATATTCAAATGAAGACGAAATTTTTAATCATTTCATATCCTTAAAACACGATTACAAATTAGGGGAATCAAAATATAAAAAACTAACCATAGGTGAAAATGTTACATCCCCAAAAATGGCAAGATATAGATACACATTCAATCAAGTATTAAGCGAGACTTCTGAGTATAGGCTGATAAAAAAGAGAGGTGCTGAGTATTTACTGCAATCCTCTGGCGAAGAAGCATTAGGTCTTGTTAAGCAAGATAATTTAATAGATTTCAACAAATATATATTTAAGCTGATGGAAGATAAATACCATGCTTTCCATTATTTTTTAAACATGTGTTATGAAGCGAATACTGAAAAAAACGGTTTATTGATATTTCCAATATACTCTCCTTCCTTGTTAGGATTTGAACGCGATTCGCTGAAAACATCCAAAGACCTAAGGCAGTACTTAAATAGTTTGCAAAAAAAAATGGAGCAAGATATTGTTTTGCATCTTGGGAAAAATATTTCACTCGAAAAAAATAATAAAGACCTTGTTACCAAGTTGATTAACGCAGAGTTGATATCGAAAGACCCCTTGGCATTATTCGATGGAGAAAATTTCGCCGCTCTTGTTAAGCGAGTTCGGGATTTCTGGGTTTCATATTTTCTGAAGGAATTATACGGCTATCAATATTCCAATACAACGTTTGAAATTTGGGCATATCGAGGGAAACAAATAGGTATCTTACACGCAACAGAATTTTATCCAAACTTTAACGGTAAAATTGTATATCCTTTGTCAATATTATCTGAGTCTGTAAAATCTAAAGATTTTAAACCATTGTATAAATATACAGATAATATCCAGTTGCTTGTTCATGAGCCATCCTGGAATGAAAAAATACAAGAAAGATTTATCGACTCGTTATTTAATGCTTATTTTGATGTGCGTGAGACTGCTAGAAGTTACTTCGTAAACTTGTTTAGCGTTAGGGAAATTGTATGTTACAACATGAAAATTTCAGAAGATTTTTTTGATAGGTTTCTTGGAAACACATATAAGTTAAGCTTAAATCAAAAAATAAAGCGAATTCGTATTTCTCTTGAAGTAGATAAATTGCCAGAAGAAACCAATGCTATTTATCTTAAGAGAGCTCCAGTGATGGTCGATGGTAGATATAGGAATATAATAGCTATTGACCGAGTTTCATAATAGAATAAGGAATAAGAGGTTGACATGGATAAGTATCTTACAAGACCAAAAAAAGAGCCAGCCGTTAGAAAAGGTCGCTTTGAAAAGTTCAATTTGACCGAAAATCCATTTCCATCATCTCCATTCGTGAATCCAGAATCTAATGATGCACGTAGTAATGGAGGTATTTACGAACCAAATATTAGAGTAGTAGAATATGCTAATATAAAGAAAAATTTCCTTGCTTTTCCTCAGAGTGACCCAAATCACTTGAGGTTAGGCTATATTATTGATACATCTTATATCGGTAGGGGCAATGGAAAATCCGCCTTTTTGGTTAATTTACAAAAAGAAATAAATCAAGATTTCGGATTAAGTATCTCTGCTGGTCTCAATAAATGTTTTTCATTGGTTTTGTCGCCAGAGCCAAAAGGCTTGACAAAGACCTTTGATAGTTTTGTTGACTTGCTTGTAAATTCAATATTTAGATCAGACATAATAACTGAAAGTTTGACAATTCTTCGATTGGAAGCAATAATTTTGCTTAATCCTAAATTCAATGTAAAAAAGAGCTTTCCCAATGAGGAAGACATTAAACAAAAAGTAAATTCTGCTGCCTGGTATAAATCTCAAGGTATTAATTTTAGGGATGTGACACAGCAAATAATGACTAATTCACATCTCCAAAATCTCCCCTCTGATTTTCCGCTTAACCACTTAGGATTGTTTGACTTTGAACCGCCAACGCAAAAATTGTTTGAAGAATATTATCAAAACTTAAAACGAGGAAAAGAAAGAATAGAATTTGTTTTTTCTCACTTAGTAGATTTGTTTTTGGCTGCTGGCATAGGCGGAGCCTATATTTTTGTAGATGACTTTGAGAGAATACCCGACTTTCAAAGTGAGAGACAAAAACGCGATTTTGCATTGGAGCTTCGAACTTGTTTATTTGATGGCTTGTATACTAGTGCGAAAATAGGATTTTATGTAGTTCTTCTTGTTTTGCATGCTGGTGTTCCTAGACTAATTCAAAAAGCTTGGGAAGAATCCGGACTTGAACATCGTGCCCCCATTTCTTATAATGGAACACCACGAAATATTATTCGTTTTGAGAAAATTACTCGAGATCACGTATCTCTATTACTGAAGAAATATCTAAATGAATATAGAATAAAGACTACAGCATCGTCAGAGTTATCTCCTTTTCAAAAAGATGCGATTTCGTTGATAGCAGAATCTAATGAATACAATGCCTCAAAAATATTAAAGAAGGCTTATGAAATTTTAGAACTGGCTGCAGAAAGTGAAATTACAACTATTGATGCAGGATTTGTTAAATCGACAGAAAGTAGTAATTCGGCAGAGGAAAGACCATCAAGCGGTATTCATGATGCTCCTACTATTGATCTTAGAAATAAGACCGAATAGTTGAGAGGTAAAATGCAACGTTGTCTGAGTAAAAGGGAATTAGATTTGCTTGTTGATAATAATTGGAGTTTATCTGGAGACGATGAATCTGATAACCTGGTGCAATTGCTAGATCAATGTGAATCCTGGGAAAATGAATTGATATGTTTTTCCTATTTTCTGTCACAGACCCTTGAGCGCAAGGCTAAAACTGGTATGGATTGCCAAGTAACTTTACGACAGACATTTCAAAAATCTTCTGCAATGTGGTTGACGATTCAACAATTTGACGCGAAATTTATTAAGTACTTGTTTCGAAATGTGCGAGACAGAAATGTAACGTTAGAAGATGGATTAATTGAAGTTCAGACAAAGTTGGGGCAACATATTTATGAGTAAGCAATTTGTGGTTATTGATACTACAGCCTTGATTTCATGTTTTAGTACAATATTTAAGCAGCACCCCCAAATTTCTGAAGACGCAATAAAGTTGATCCAGCATGCTTTTCGATCAGATAGCGACATTTTATTGAGTATTCCTAGTATAGTATTTGTTGAAATTTTTGATAAATGGGTAGTGGATGACGAATTTAGAGCTATGTTTGTTTCCGAGGTTCTTGAGGTAGTTTCTCAATGCCCTAATATTGAAATTAAACCAATTGATGAAGAAGTGCTTCAGATGTTTATTTCTCTGAGTGACTCGATCGTGAATTTAGAAAACCATGACAAGATAATCCTTGCTAGTGCGATGGCGTTGCAATGGCCATTAATTACATCAGATAGCAAGATAATCAAGTATGTCAAAAAGTATAAAGTAATTCCAACAATCATTGGTTAGACTGTGGGGTATAGCATAAAGCTGTTGAGCAACCCAGCCCTCAGCGCTTCGCTGTAAAAAATGCGTTATACTCTCGCACGCATATGACTGACCACATCCGTAATTTCTGTATCATCGCCCATGTTGACCATGGCAAATCCACGCTTGCAGACCGCCTGCTTCAATTAACAGGCGCCATCTCTGAGCGCGACATGACCGAGCAG